>NZ_JBVVPB010000021.1:0-119628 GCF_055807435.1 Bradyrhizobium sp. Ken51
GCGGCAGGAACATGTCGTGCAGCCAGGTCGCCCGCACCGCCGGGTCGGCGTTGTGTCCCAACATCTTGGTGGGTAGCGGTAGCACCCCATCGCTGACGACCAGCACGTCGATCTCGCCGACTTTGAGCGCGTAGCGCGACGGAACTAACTCTTCAGGCTGCGATCTACCGGCGTGTGCTGTGTTTTGTACGTTCATGTTCGTCTCCTGTGGTGGATCATCGGATCCGTCTTCGAAAACTTCTGTGCCAGATCGAGCGTTAGATCCCGGATAGGCCACGCTTCGACGAAGCGCGGCCCGTATTGTGTTAGAGAAAGCCGCTCACGTCGCTGACGCGCTCGGGATCGGCGGATGCCAGCGCGGCGGCGCGCTCGGCCTTTGGCGGATAGATCCACACGGTGTTGATCTCCTGCTTGGTCTTCTTGGCGACGTCGCCTACCATCTTGACCTTGCGTTCCCAACCGATTGTGAACAACGCACCGGTATCGCCAAGGTCCAGGCAGGTGGTGTAGCCCTTCTGGTGATACGGCTTGGTCTGCGCTCCCAACAGTTCCGCGGCGGCATTGTTGCCGGCAAAGGCGCCCATCCGGGTCGCGTGCTGGCACGACATCAGCGCATAGTTGCCTAAATCGTCGCACGCTGCGCGAGCGGCATCGCCTGTGGCAAAGACGCCTGGCAACGACAGCACGCGCAGATCCCTGTCGACCAACAGCCGGCCGAAATTGTCGCGTTCGGCGGGGATCTGCATGGTCAACGGCGCAGCGCGCATGCCGGCAGCCCAGATCACGGTCGCGCATTCGATCCGTTCGCCGTTCGAAAGCGTGACGCCTGATTTGTCCAACTCGGCGACGCCGGCTCCGAGCCGAGTTTCCACACCGAGCTTGCGCAAGGCCTCTTCAATGATCGGGCGTGGCCCCTCGCCCATGTCGGGAGCGATTGCGCCGTTCCGATCAACGATGACAACGCGCGGCTTGGCTCCCTTGCCGAGGATCGCACGAAGCCGCGCGGGCATCTCAGTTGCGGCCTCAATGCCGGTGAAGCCGCCGCCCGCGACAACGACGGTGTCGCGCCCGTTCCTCTCCGGCCGATCGGCCAGACTGTGCAGATGCCGGTCGAGCGCGATCGCATCCTCGAGTTGGTCGACGCTGAAGGCGTGCTCGGCGAGGCCTGGGATATTTGGACGAAACAGCCGGCTGCCGGTGGCTACGACTAGCCGATCGTAGGAGAGCGAGCTTCGCTTGCCCTTGGCAGCGACGATTTCCACCGACCGGGATTTGGTGTCGATCGTCTCTGCGCTACCCTGCACGTAGACGACGTCGATCGCCTTAAGGACATGCTGAAGGGGCGCCGTCAGGGTCTCCGGCTTCGGCTCATAAAGCCGCGGGCGCACCACCAAAGTCGGCTCAGGTGCGACCAGTGAAATCTCGAGGTCCTCGGGGGAAACGCCCTGAATGTCGCGCAGGCGGGCTGCGGAAAGTGCGGCGTACATGCCGGCGAAGCCGGCGCCTATGATGACGAGGCGCATCTAATACTCCTGTAGATCTGAGTGCTGGAAAAAAGTCGGCGGAACGCAGCTAGACCGAGATGAATGAGAGGAGCTCGGCGTTGATGATGCTGGCGTGTGTCGTGCAAAGGCCGTGAGGTAGCAGGTCGTAGACCTTCAGGATGCTGTGCTTCAGCAGCTTCGCCGACAGTAGGGCGGAGTCGGCAACGGGTACGATCTGATCGTCGCCCCCGTGCAGAACGAGCGTAGGCACAGCGATGTTCTTCAGATCCTCGGTGAAGTCGGTCTCGGAGAACGCTTTAATGCAGTCGTATTGCGCCTTGGCGTTGCCCATCATACCCTGGCGCCACCAGTTCCAGATCACCGCCTGCGACGCCTCGGCGCCTGGACGGTTGTAGCCGTAGAACGGACCGCTCGCGAAATCGAGATAGAACTTTGAGCGGTTCGCCGCGAACTGAGCACGTAGGTTGTCGAAAACTTCGAGGGGCACGCCGCCTGGATTGGCCTCCGTTTTCAGCATCAGCGGCGGCACAGCACCGATCAGAACGAGTTTGGCCACGCGGTCTCTGCCATAACGCGCAACATAGCGCGCGGCCTCTCCGCCGCCTGTGGAATGACCGACGTGAATGGCATTGCGAAGATCAAGCTGATCGACGACCGCCGCAACGTCGGCTGCGTAGTGATCCATGTCGTGGCCATTACTAACCGGAGCCGACCGACCGTGACCTCGACGATCATGGGCGATGACACGATAGCCCTTGTTGAGGAAGAAGAGCATCTGGGTCTCCCAATCGTCAGAGCTCAGGGGCCAACCATGGTGAAAAACGATTGGCTGGGCGGACTTCGGCCCCCAGTCCTTGTAAAAAATATTCACTCCGTCTTTGGTCGTGACGGAGGTCACGAGATCGGTTCCTTGAGCGCCCGATTTCGAGGCATTGATTTCTTTGCCGAGGGCCGAAGAGGACCGGACAGTTAAAGAAGCGGCGCCGGCGATCGCACTCGCGAGCATGCTTCGCCGCGACGTACTTGCAAGCTGACTGACGATCCAGGACATTTTCATCTCCGTACAGGTGGCGTTGTCATAAGGATGATTTAGCTAACCGGGATTCGCATTGCCCCAGAGCGATTGAGGTGTTTGCAGAGCGATTGCTGTTAAGGCGAGTCTCTGCGCCAATCGCTTGGCGTTTCGCCAGTCAGCCGCATGGATGCTGCGGAGAAGGCTATTTGAGAGATCGACGCGTCTGCGTGGCGGAGCAAATTCTATTGCCTCCTCAAGCCGTCGCTGACGCACCCAGGCATACGGCCACGGTCCGGTACTTTCCTTAAAGGCGCGACAGAAATGGGAACGCGACACGCCAGCATGAGAAGCCAGAGCGGCGAGCCAGATGCCTGCATCGGGGTTTGAGCGCAAACGCTCAATTGCGGGGCCCAACGCCCTCGGCGATAACCCGCCCAAAGTCGGCTCAAAGGCGCTTGGTGAACCCGTGCGCGCAGCTAAGCGAGATACCGCCCGGAGATTCTTCAGTTGCTGCCTGAACCGGTCATCCAGCGCCTGCCTACTATCAGGCGCGGGCTTCTCCGAACTATCGCGTAAGACAAGCTTGTTCATAGATGTATGCTCACAATAGGGAGACGCGACGCCGTTGCCTCCTGTGCCCGAAATGTGGAAGCAAACGTCACGCGATGGTATCGTGCGACGAGTCCGGTCCGGCTGGTTCAGTGGATAGATCGACCTGTACCTTGGGATAGTGACGGGCTCTGCGCGCTCGCCCCAGCAGCTCCGCGACGACGGCTCAATGAGCAGACTGCTGTCCAGTGAGATCAACGACACTGGAGTCGGGTGCGGCAACCCGCGGCACCGGAAGCGCAAAGCGAAAATGCGCGCCTGCCGTCATCGTTATCGCCCAGAACAGCGGCGGCGGAAAATCCGTCGAACGCTACTAGCCCGTGTTCGAGCGCAAGGCCAGGGGCTGCAGCATGAGCGAGATCGAGTGGCGCAAACACGGCTTCGCCGGCTCGCAACTCGGCTATCTCCTGAACGGAGCCGGCTACTTCCACCAGGCACACAGGGCCGTGGACGACTGTCACGCGCTGCTGGAGATCTTGGACTTCGACCTACCGACGACCCGCGCGCCGGCGCTCGCCGTCCTGCCCGACACTTAAAATAGCGGCTCATGACCGCTATGGGTCTTGGTTGTGTGACAACGCAGTGTCGCGCAAATTACAGAGAAAAGCATTCCCTCAGAAGCCTGCTCCGGCATCGTGAGGAGCATATTGAACTGCGGCGCCGCTCCGTCTGAGAAGCAGATTCTCCACGCTTCGCGAGATTTCACGTTTTTACACAGCCAGGGTCACTAGCGACATGCGGCGGGCTGATGTCCGCATGAGTATCGAAGCGAGGTTTTGCTGCCCGGATAGCTCTGCACATCCCAGCGCGTCTGGTTCTCATGTTCCACGCATTTTCGGCGGAGCTTAACATGCCTGAATCCCCAAGCCGGCAAAACCCGGCTAGATAGGGACGCACAAGTCAATACGCTTGGTGTCTTTTTGTGCCCGTCAGGTTAACCGCGCGATCTTCATCGGATTGTCGAAGTGCGGTAGTCTGGCGAGATGAGTCGCCGGTTTGCAGCGGCGACGGATACCGACCTGGCCAGGAATGCCGACCGAAATCCCCGTGGCGGATGTGTGGCCACCGCCTTATCTTATCAAGGCCGCTCGCGGTCTCGTCGGCATCGATCAGGCAACGCTTGCCGAGTACGCGCACGTCTCCAGGAAGGCCATCGTCGCTCTCGAAAGCGACGAGTCGGTGGTGCTGGACTATCGGCGCGTTGCGGTGCTCGAGAAGGTGGCCGCATGCCTGGAAAAACGCGGCGTTGAGTTCATCAAAGCCGTCGGCGGCAAGGGCGAAGGGGTTCGGCTGTCACGGCCCAAACGTCGCTAGTTCACCCCGCCTCCTTCCAGACGCCTCGCAAGCCCGACGTACGGGTCTTAACCACGCAACCACGCGGCCCTTGCGTCGGCGCCAATGTCGGTTACATATTGTAACCAATGCAATCCGTGAAGCGTGAGGACAATGGCTGATCTCAAAGGGCCGACCAACGACACCGTAGTTTCCCAACAGTATCCGCTGCTCGATCGAGAATTCCCCTTCGTGGCCACGATCGAACTTCTGGACACGTCGCTCTGCGGACTGCGCCGATCGCAGTCCATGGGCGGCATTCTGGCCGTCGTCGCGGCGCCGTTTCTGCAGCTCGACCGGTTGAAGGCGCAACTCCCCTCCGCCTCCCGCAATATCTGCTATCTCGTCCACGGATCGGTCGTGTATGTCGGCCAAGGGAACGGGGATCGGAAGATCGGCGAGCGCGTCGCCGCCGAAGTCCTCAAAAACGCGCAAGTCTATCTGCTGTATTCTCTCGACCCCCGCTTCCAAAAGCTTGCGGCCGGCTACGTCGAGGCGAGATTGGTCGACCGGCTTCACGACATCGGAGTGCCGCTCGCGAACCTTCACCGTCCCTTGGGGGGAGACCTCAACCTCGACCCAGGGTTCGAACAACTCGTCCGACAGGCGGAGATCCTCCTCGGCGTCGCCGGCTTCCGTCCCCTCGAAACGCCTGGTTCGACCGCAGGCCGCCCCTCTCTTTCGCTGCCCGCCACGCGCATCCTGGGTGATGTCGTCCCAATCGAGCCGGACCGGATGCCACCGCCGCCGGCGACACTCTACCGCCTCCGCCACAAGAGGCTGCAGGCCACGGGCTTCCTGTCGGAGGGCAAGTTTTACGTCCAGCCCGGCGCTGATTACGCGCTCACCTCACAGCCGGGCATGACCGAATACAACATCCTCCGTCGCAAGGGCCTAGAGCAGTTCCTCCAGCCGGTGCCGGGCGAGGAGCAACACCGGCGTCTGCGTGTGGGACTGAGGTGCGCCACCTTACCGATCGCCTCCAAACTGCTGACCGGCGAGCACATCGGCAGGAAAGCGTGGCAGGTCGAGTGACGCCGGACGGCGGCGCCGGGGCCGGCACCGCGCCCCCGGTGTAGAGGAATCGGGCCCCCGTCGATGTCGTTCGGGCCGGACGATGATCGGCGTCGGTTACCAGAGGGAGTGCTCGCCGTGACGAAGCGACTTTCTAGACGATCGCAGGAGGAGAACAGCGATGTCGTTTTCGGACTTCACGATCGGACCCGCGCGTCATCTGTGCGGATTTTGGGCACGGATTGGCCCACCGTGTTCGAAGTAGCGCAATCGTTCGAAGGGCTGCGTTACGCCATCGTGCTGCACAGTGATGTCGAGGTCGGCGCTTCGTGCGGCCGGGCGATGCTACGCCAAGGTTTGCTCGAGTCGAGAATACCGGTTGCTGCTCGCAATCTGCGCCCTCGCCGACTTCGGTCACGCACATCTATCCCAACTCGCTTTCCTGCGCGCACAAGAGTGCAGATCATGCAGGCTCCCGTGAACGTCTTCCCGGCGCCCGGCGGCCCTTGAACCGGGTAGACACTCTGGTCCAACGCAAGCGCAATTCGGGTGGCGGTCTTCAAACTATCCTCGCCCACGACCTGCAGGCTCTCTCCCCTCAATCGGGGCGCGGTCGATATGAGAAGATCGCGCGCGGCGCGGTGCTCGCCGGCTCCTTCAATTCCGTTTTCCGCCACCTACTGTAGCGGGCGCGGACCACTGACTTCGCGAGGCGTCGCGCGGCAACATGGTTGATCCGCGTCGGTTCCTTCAACGGGCGCTCGTTAGTGCGGTCCGCCTAACGCGCGATGCACGATGTCGTTCTGGAAGGTACGATCGGAGGATTGTTCGCAATCGGGGGCCCCCGTTCAGAGCGGGGTCTTCTGCGAGATCATGTTGAGCAGAGGCGACGGCTCCGCTGCCGCCGGTGAGTATGTCAATCGGCCTGCCAAGGGTCGCGCGAGTTATATATATATCTGACTCGGTGATCAGCTTCCTGAGCAGGGCCGCTTCATCATGACCTACTTCGTCGCGCCGGTTCACTATCAGGTATTCCCCCGCTGAGCGGAGCCTTCCGCTCTTGTCCAATTTTTCTAGCTTTGGTCCACCACAGCGAGTCCGTTCGCGCTACTTCCGGAAACGCACGCCTTCGCCGGAATTCTGGGATGCTGCGAAAAATTCAATGCCGTACTTGTCTTCCAGCACTCGTTGCATTGCCTCGAGAATCTTTCGGCGACGAGGATCCATCTTTACGCTCTCGTCCGTCTCGACGACGCTCACCGCCTGTCGAGTCACGCCAGCCTCCAAAGCTAAAGTCGCCTGGTCGACACCGGCCAGCGCCCGCCCGGCACGAATGAGACGTGGCGAAGGCCAGATATCTTGGGCGGGTGAGATTTTGTTAACCATGCCTTAGATTTTGCTGGAATTTTTCCAGCAACCGTTGACTTCCCAGCCTAGATCGCAGACATTATTCCAGTGAAGATTGAGCGGGAGTTCGGTCATCGCGCGCGTACATCGCGCGTCGGAGCCAGCGTCAACCGGCTTGGGTGCGAGTGAAAGAAGCCCACGAGGACCATATGATTTTCTCCGATACCGCAAAGCTGCCTGACGAAGCCCTTACCGCCTTCCAAACCTATCCCGTCGCGACCACCGCTCATGCACTTTCGCCGCGCCCTTCAGAGGCTGCGGGCCGCGACTCAGACCACTATGGACGCTACATCAGCAGCGCCGCTTGGCAAACCAGCGCCGCTCGGCTGGCGGAGCTCAGTGCTGCTGGTCACCGCCGCGCGTGCTTCGCCTCCGGGGACGAGGCGCAAGTGCACGGCACCTATCTGACTGCGCGGCTCAATCGCGAGAATGTCCTCGAATTCTTCCGTACGGCTGGCTTGTACGGCGCGGGCCGACTTTACCCCCGGGTTCGGTCGCTTCCAGGTGGAGGAAGTCGCGCTCGAATAACCCCCCTTGCCGGGTTCGTGGCCCGGCGAGGTATTGCACGGCCCGCCGTGGATAATTCCGAAGACTGATCCACGAGCAATGATGACGGTAACACCGACCCGACGCGCTGGCTGGCCATGCGTGAACGATGGAGCGCGCCTTTGAACCACATCGACAATGGTGACCCTGAACGGCAGGAGGACGCCCCGACAGAGCCGTGGCCCGGCGTCCTGAAGTACTGGCGGACGATTTCGGCCGAGGCGTTCGACGACGCGACCAAGGCCGAGGTGATCTCGTTCGTGCAGGCGACGACCACGACGATCCCGCAGTTGCAGCGCGCCATCTCGGGCGATGCAGATGCAGCTATCGGCATGGTCATGCACTGCAAGGCGCCCAGTTCGATCGGCGTCAGGGTCGATTTCCCGATGACGCTGTTGCTGTCGTGCGCCTTCGATGATTCCGGTGCGGCGCTCGCGCTGTGCAATAAGCTTCGCCAGATGCCGCTGGAGGCCCGCCTGCGTACGAAGCTCGCGGCGTCCTGGCAGGTCACCGGCTTGCTGCTGTCTTTACGCCGCCCCCCGAAGGGCGCCACGCCCAACCAACAGAGCAGATAGGCCACAAACGTTCATGCTCAACAATGAGAAAGACAGCACGACATCCGCGGCGCCCCGTTCCGCAACGAAGGTTCGCTTGGCAGCTTACGACCCCGCAAGTGCACGTTCCTGGCCTTTCAAGGCGGAGGACAGTTCACCGCTCGAATGGTGGCGGAGGCTCCCGTCACAGGCGTTCGGCCAACCCGAGCGCCTTCACCTCCACGCAGCGCTCGAGCAGATCAACGTGCTGCATGCCGACCTCGACCTTATGGCCGCGGTAAAGGGCGACGCGGCCGCCGCCATCGAGGTCACGTTCACGCTCATGCCGATGAGCGAGATTTCGCTGGGGACTGACATCGCAATGACTGCGCTCCTGCGGTGCGCCCTCGAACGCAATGCGGCGGCTTCCTTGGTTCTGGCTCAGGTCACGGGCTTGACCGACCTCGGTCATCCCTATGCCAACGAGCTCGCAACCACATGGCTCGCCTACGGCAGGCTATGCTCGGAAAATCCCCGCGAGTTCAGCGATGGGGCGGCCGTGCTGCTGACCGCTTTCCAGGATCGTGAGCGGGAGCAAGATGAATGAATATCCAGATCTTCTCCGATCTCCATGGCGACGTGCATCCGGTCAAGCCCATCACGATCGCGCCCGGCGTTAGCCTTGTGATCGTCGCCGGCGATACCTGCGAGGGCGCGATCCGCGCCTTCCAGTACCTCCGTCGCATCGTGCCCCTGCAGATCCCCATCGCGATGGTGCTCGGCAACCACGAATACTATCGCCACTGCCTTCCAGAAGAACTCGCGTCCGCCCGTTCGCAGGCGGCCTCGTTCAACATCTATCTGCTGGAGAACGCGACCGTGATCTTGGCCGGCCGGGACGGCGAACGAGCGATCCGTGTGGTCGGTGCCACGTTGTGGACCGACTATCTCGCTTTCGGTCAAGCCAATCAGTTCGGAGTGATGAACACCTGCGCGACCGGCATGAATGATCACCGCCTGATCACCTGGCGGAAGCAGCCGTGGCGCCGGTTCAGGCCCCAGGAAGCAGCCTTGGTACACCATGAATCTAAGGCGTACCTCGCTGGGATTTTGGCGACACCATTTGACGGCAGCACCGTGGTCGTCACTCATCACGCAGTGCACTGGAATTCTGTGCACCCGAAATTTCAGAACGATCCCCTCACCGCCGCCTTCGTCTCCGACCAGAGCGCGCTGATCGAGCGCTTTCAGCCGACGCTGTGGGTCCATGGCCACGTTCACAATTCATCGGACTACCGCGTCTGCGCAGGCGGGACGCGGATCGTATGTAATCCACACGCCTACGGTTCCGAGAACCCGAGCTTCAACGGCGCCATGGTGGTGGAGATCGAATGAGCAACACCGGCGATGATGGCTACGATTTCGAGCTGCCGGCGGTCGCACGCGATGATGTGTTGACCGGCGCGGCAGCCGATTCAGCCGATTCCGAGAAACACCTGAAAAACATGCCCCGTATTCTGCGTTACGCGAAACTACTCGGAGACCACGCCAGGCACGTCGAACAACGCCTGATTGCCGAGATCGACGAGCTCTGCCCGGATCTCGCGCTGAACACCGCTTGGGCGGTTGCGCTGGATGTTGACAGTGGGCTTGCGCTTGCCACCGAGCTCGATCGTCGCGCGGCGGAATATAACGATCCGAACCTGCGCAGCTTGTCAGATTGTGTGCGGTTGCTTTGTTTACCCGCGACGCGAGGGGGTCTTCACTTCCAGCATTATTTTCGGGTCGCAAAGGCGCTGCTGCTGTCCTTCGAGATCATTCGCGACCGTGACGAAGAACTGTGTTGCGACATGGAGCGGTTCGCCTTTGGCTGGGCGGCACTGCCTGCGTGCGCTCACATATCCGTAGGGCACGCCTCCGCCGCGGAAAATGCGCTCATGCTCGGCTCGCGCATGGTGGAACATCGCATTGCTGCTGCCTGGCGAGAAGCCACTCAGGCGCAGGAGCAAAAGGTGCGCTTGATGGAAGAGGCCGAGCAGGAAAGAGCCGAGATCTCGCGCGAGACTCCAGCTAAGGAGGAGACCCTGCCCTCTGATCATCTTATCGTCGCTCGTCTGAGCGCCGACGAGATGAAGAACATCCGGCTGAAGGAAATTCTCGCTTCGCTGAAGAACGTCGTCAACGTGCCGCTGCCGCTCGTCATGGTGCCGCCGCTGCACGAGGTGCGCAGCAAACTGCTGCTCGAGTTTCCCTACGCAGAGCGCGTCATCGACTTGGTCCTATCTGATCTTATTGGCCGGCGCATCGTTCAGCTCCGTCCGATGATCCTAGTCGGGGAACCAGGCGGAGGTAAAACGCGGTTCGTTCGAAGCTTGGGCCAAACTCTCAACCTCCACGTATGGCGCACTGATTGCTCTCGGGGAGACGCGGCATTCGGCGGTACTGACAGACGCTGGCAGTCCGCGGAGCCCTGCCACCCGCTTCTCGCCGTCGCTCGAAGCAGAACGGCGAATCCGATGGTGCTGCTCGACGAGCTTGAAAAAGCGCCCTCCAGCGCAAACTCGGCAGGCCGATTCTGGGACTGCCTGTTGAGCTTCACGGAGTCGGAAACGAACGCGCGTTATCCCGATCCCGCGCTGCAGGTCAATGTGGATTTGTCGCGACTTTCTTTCATCGCGACCGCCAACAACCTGGACCCGTTGCCGAGCCCGATCCGCGATCGGTTCTTGGTCGTGACGTTCCCCAAGCCGGGCGCCGAGGACTTGGATGCCTTATTGCCGGCAGTGATGGTGGATCTCATCAAAGAGCGCGGGCTGGATCAACGCTGGATACGGCCGCTCGACGAGAACGAACACGTCGCGGTTGCCAAGCTGTGGCAGGGTGGCTCTGTGCGGCGGTTGCGCCGCATTGTCGAGGTCATCCTGCGCGAACGCGATTTCAGTGCCACGAGGAATTAATATGAGCCGAGAGCCCCACGAGAAGCCCGCGCCGCACCGAGCATCGCCGCTACCACGGCCGCCGCGATTGCCGGGGATAACGCCGGCAGAGATCCCGGCTGATACTGAAAACAAGGATACACTCACACTTCACCATCAAAGGACCAATCGCGTGAGCGACCCCCAGATCACCTGCACCAAGTGCGGAACTGAGATCAAGCTGACCGAATCCCTTGCGGCCCCCCTGATCGTCGCCGCGCGCAAGCAGTTCGAGGCGCAGCTCGCGGCCAAGGAGGCCGCGTTCAGCCGCCGCGAAGCACAGCTGCGTCAGTCTGAAGACGATCTCGCCAAGCTCCGTGAAACCGTCGACGAGCAGATCGCGACCAAGATGACCCTGGAACGCGACGCCATCGCGGAGGCGGAGGCCAAGAAGGCCCGCCTGGCCCTCGCTGATGATCTTGGTCTACGGGACCGGCAGCTTGCCGACCTGCAACAGCTGCTTGCCGCAAACGATGCCAAACTGATCGAAGCTCAGCGGACGCAGGCTGAAATGCTCCGCAAGCAGCGTGAACTTGACGTCGCCAAGCGCGAGGTCGAGCTCTCAGTCGAGAAAAAGGTGCAGGAGAACCTGGCTGCGGTGCGCGACAAGGCGCGGCTCGAGGCGGAAGACGCGCTCAAGTCGAAGGTCGCCGAAAAGGAGGCCCAACTCGCGGGCATGCAGCGGCAAATCGAAGACCTCCGTCGCAAGGCCGATCAGGGTTCGCAGCAGCTGCAGGGTGAGGCGCTCGAAGTAGAGCTCGAATCCCTGCTCCGGAATCGCTTCCACAGCGACCTGATCGAGCCGGTGCCGAAGGGCGAGTTCGGCGGCGACGTGGTGCACGGCGTAGTCTCCGCCGGCGGCCAGCGCTGCGGCACCATCTTGTGGGAATCGAAGCGGACGAAGGCCTGGAACCCGGCCTGGCTCGGCAAATTGCGGGATGACCAACGCGCCGCGAAGGCGGAGCTGGCGCTGATCGTCTCGACCGTTCTTCCCAAAGGCGTCGAGGGCTTCGACCTGGTCGAGAATGTCTGGGTGGCAGAGCCCCGCTTTGCAATTCCGCTGGCTGTCGCACTCCGGCAGTTGCTGATCGACGTCGCCACAAGCCGCCAGGCCCAGACTGGTCAGCAGACTAAGACCGAGATCGTGTACAGCTACCTGACCGGGCCGCGCTTTCGTCAGCGCATCGAGGCCATCGTCGAAAAGTTCAGCGACATGCAGAAGGACCTCGATCGCGAGCGCGCCACCATGACGCGCCTGTGGGCCAAGCGCGAGGAGCAGCTCAGGGGCGTGCTGGAGTCCACCGCCGGCCTGTACGGCGACATCCAGGGCATCGCCGGCCGCGCCATGCGGGAGATCGAGAGCCTGGACGTGCTCATGATCGAGGCGAAGGGTGAGGCTGCTGAGTAGAAGCAGATGAATTCGCCAATCGCATACAATGGAATACCGCACGTTATTCTCTCGACCCACGACTTAGGAAACCGTCGCTCTATCCGGCTGAGCTACGGGACCGGACTGAAGGAGAGCGGGTACGCGGCGCCGCGTGTCCAGATGAGCGTCTTCAGATCCAAGTCGTACTGATAGATGCACGAACGGATTGAACGCATGCCGTCGTTCGTTGCCGAACGCACACCGTGCGGTGATGCGCCAGCCGAGCTGCCACGCTTCACAAAGGGTCTCAACCGAAGAGTTTGGTAACCTTCGCTCGGTCACCCCCGAGGACCTGCGCGAAGTGTTCTTTGTCGAATAGAAGAGCCCCTGTAAGCCCGAGACTCAGGTGTTTCTTTCCACCGCTTTCAGAATATCCAAGGAGCCGGCTTGGTCTCGCGAAGGCTGAGCGTCGAGTAGATTGCGGCTGAAGTAGATGAGCCTAAACAGCATGCGCGTCTCCGTTCGCAATCCTTCGTCAAGGGGTTGTCCGAACGTTAAGGACCTACTGCCGCCCTCCTGCCTTACCGAGTGTTTAGCTTAATCTCGCAGTGGCCGCTTTTGGCGCGACACGCCTGCTGCGATCGGCTTCATCGCGATACTGACCGATGCGATCATTTGACGAGAGAGCGGCGTCGAACGGACGGCGCGAGCATCAAACCCACGTCATAAGATGTCTCAGGAGTATGCTCGCCTTGGATCGGGCCGCTCGTCCAAACCAATCATCAGATCGGAGCACGGCCCGCCTTCGGCGCCGCATCGTGGGGCTCCTGCATCGCAAGCGCCTGGTCAGGATCCACCGGTAGATGAAGCTCATCCGGCACCAAGGACACTCTATCGCTTCCCGCCGCGTGGCCGTCGGAAGCGCTTACACCGGCTTCCTCAATCCTGCGGTTACCTTCCTGTCCAGTTTCGGCCGCTCCGGCTGCGTGCTCACCGGCTTCTTTGATCGCCTCGTACTGCTGCGAGGCCACTTCCTTGACCTCATCCTTCAACTGATCACTGACGTTCCCGGCTAGACGATTTTCCATTTCGGTCGACGGAGCCAACGCGCCGAGAAGTGCACCTATCGCAATTCCGATTGCGGTGGTTAGGAGCGGCTGTTCTCGACTGAATTGAGCAAGAGAGTTGCCCGCTTCGACCGCCCGGCGACCGGCAGCCTTCGTAGAATCGGCAACCGAGGCCGCGGCTCGACGCCCACCATCCGCCACCCCATCGTACGTTTCCGATGTGGCGCGCTGCGCAGAGCTGGACAAGGAGCCAAGCTTGCCACGTGCATCCTCGGCCATGTGACGTGCGGATTCCACCCAAGAGCCGTCGCCATCACGATGCGTCTCTGCTGCCCCGTCAGCTCGAGCTGCGGCGGAGCCCTGTGACGCGCCGTCCGACGAGGCCGAAGACATCTTGTTCGCCCATTCAGATCCTAACTCGCCGGCCCGTTCGGCTGTAGACCGCACGCTCTCGGCAACGGCACCAGCGGCATCACTGACCCGGTCTGAGGCACGATTCACGATCCCTTGCCCTGAGCCGCTGCGAGAGCCGAGCACCAGCCAAGCGAGACTTACACCCATGATCGCGACAGGAAGAGGATTCTTCACTGTTTGGTTCTTCAGGTTGCGTGCAAACTCAGCCGGCGCGCCGTCGTTAAGCCGGTCGGTTAGCTGATCGAGCAGTTGCCCCGGAGTCATCCGGCTGCGCAGCTCATCCAGGGTTTTGGAGAGGCTGGTTCGCGCCTCTTCTGTTTCTCGTTCAAGCTGCTCGGCGTAGGTCATGATCTGGGCTCATCTGCTGTTTGGCCACGGAAGCATCCATCTGAAGCTGGTGGACGGTCCTTTTCGGCATGAAGTTTTCGGCTTTGAGAAGGCTGCTACCTATCCATGCCAGGACCACACCGACTATCAGTGTGGCGCCGCCGACGATGAGGGCAGACCAGTAGGAAGCAAGACCGTAACCCTGTGTGAGTGCGGCAACGCCGGCCTGAAGCAGAATGACGAATGCGGGGATGAGGAGCACCGCCGCTCCCACGATCATGCCAAGGCCTCGGCCGACCGCCGCCACGTTCTCCGATACCTCGGCACGAGCTAATTGCGTCTCCTTCCGCATCAGAGTTGCAAGTTGCGAAAACAGGTCGCTAATGATGTCGGGCACCGAGCGGGAGTTGCTAGGGACACTCATTGACTTGCCTCGTGAGATTTGCTGGCTGAGCTCTTTAGAAACCGCGAGGCGGCGAAACCAGCAGCGACCGCCGCGCCGAACAGCACCAGCGGCTCCTTGCGCCCGAGGTCGGTGTACTTGGTTACGAGATCGCCCAGACCTTGGTTGCGCAAGGTCTCGGCTCCTTGTTCAAGCCGGGAAGCTGCCGCGTGCACGAACTCAGCGGCTTTCGGCATCTGCTCTTCAAGTTCACTGGCCGCCTTGTGGACAGCTTTGGCCATTTGCTCGGCCTGGTCTGCGCCCAATTGCTTCGGCCATTCCGCGATGTTCTCCGCCTTTTCGATGGCATCTGCTGCTTGCATTTATGGATTCCTTACATCAGAGGGCGACCGACCGGGTGCATACTTCCTAAGCTACCGCGGCTTCCAACATTGCTCGTACGGCACCGTTCCTACGGAAAACGGGAAAAAGATCTAATCCTGTTGGCGCGACCCAACTCGCTCACCTTGGTGCCACCTGGGTGCTGTCAGGGTGCGTCCGCGACTCTTTGAGCTTCAAAAGCCACGTCACAAGCGAGACAAGCAGCGGAGCTTTCAGGTATGGCGAAGCCAGGGCCGCAGCGAGCAGCTTCGCTTGCGATGCGGTGCATGGGACGTCGGGAGGGCGTGATGGGCGAAGGCGCTCCATGACCGCGCCACCTCACTTTGACTACTTCGGTTGAATCTCTCGAGCAATTCGCCAATTCCGCCGTTGATCCACCCGTCCGTCCCACCAATTTCGGTGGCCTTCTCGGCGGCGCGTGAGCTGCTTCACTTCGCACCAGACCGTTTCGAGCGGTTCGCTTCGGTGCTGGCTGAGCCATCGTGGCGTCCACAGAGCCGCGGGACGCGCATCCGCCGCTCCCAGGAACATTTGCTACGCCGAAACTGTTCGCCGACTACCTTCAAGCTGGTGCCGCGTCAGCGGTTGAGGTGCTTCCCGTGGCAGAGTCCGAGAATCCCCTAAACGCATTGCAGGAGAGCATTCCGGCCGCGGAGGCGCCTGCCATTACCTCACTTCTGTCGTTTCAAATAGGGGTCGTCGTCATAGCGGCACTCTATTTGGCGCGCGAAGTGCTCGTGCCGATCACGGCCGCAATACTTCTTTCGTTCGTGCTGGCCCCACTGGTCGATCTACTCCGAAGGTGGCGACTGGGACGGGTACCTTCTGTGCTGATTGCTGTTTTTGTTGCGATTGCCATCATCGGTGCGATTGGGACGGTGATCGGATCGCAGGTCGCACAATTGGCACCCCGTGCACCCGAATATGCAGGCACGATCGAAAAGAAGATCGAAGCCGCCCGCACCTACCTGGCCGAAAAGGCTTCTGGCCTGCTTCAACGCGTGGGTTACGATGCAACGCCGGTGCAACGGTACCGCAAGGCTCGGCTGGAGCCGAGACCCCGGTCAAGGGTGACCAGCCCGGCTCAAAACCAGCGACGTCGAGCCCGCTCGAGCTACTCCAAAAGTATCTGTCCCCTATCCTGTCGCCGTTCGCAACACTGGGAATTGTCCTCGTGATCTCGATCTTCGTGCTGCTGCAGAAGGAGGATCTGCGCGATCGGATGATCCGGCTGTTCGGTGCCACGGACCTCCATCGGACGACGGTGGCGCTTGACGACGCCGCTCAGCGGCTGAGCCGATACTTCCTCGCTCAACTCGGATTAAATTCGGCGTTCGGTGTAATCATCGGCGCGGGATTGTTCGTCATCGGCGTGCCCAATCCTGTGCTGTGGGGCATTCTTTCCGGGCTACTGCGCTTTGTGCCTTACATCGGCTCGTTCATATCAGCAGGCTTGCCCATCACGCTTGCGACAGCCGTCGATCCGCGATGGTCGATGGCGATCTGGACAGCGGCCCTCTACATCGTAGTCGAACTTGGAGTAAGCCAGGGCATCGAACCGATCCTCTATGGCCACAGCACCGGCCTTTCGCCACTGGCGGTTGTGGTATCTGCTATCTTCTGGAGCTGGCTTTGGGGCTCGATCGGCTTGGTGCTCTCGATGCCGCTTACGCTGTGCCTGGTCGTGCTCGGCAGATATGTTGATCGGCTCGAGTTCCTGGACATCCTGCTTGGAGATCGCCCGCCGCTCACGCCTGTCGAGAGTTTCGTATCAGCGCATTCTGGCGGGAGACGCGGACGAGGCCCGGGATCACGCCGAACTGCTGCTGAAGGAACGATCACTATCTTCCTACTACGACGAAGTCGCTCTAAAAGGTCTGCAGCTGGCCGCTAACGACGCCGAACGTGGCGTGATCGGCCAAAGGCATCTGGAACGTGTGCGGAATACGATAAGTGGGCTCATCCGCGAACTCGCCGAGCACGAGGACCATGATTCCTCCTCGCTGGACACGCAGCCTGCCGGCACGCCCAGAGATCAACGGGGCATCCCCAGCAATGCGGCGCCCGAAGGTGGCCCACAGAGATCCGCGCTTTCCGCCCCATGGCAAGGAGCGGCCCCCGTTCTATGCCTTGCCGGCAAGGGACCGCTCGATGAAGCAGCGTCTGCGATGTTGGCACAACTTCTCGGGAAGCATGGTCTGGGGGCGCGGGTCACGAGGTACAACGCCGCCTCGCGCGAGAGCATCATGTCGCTAGACGTGACAGGTACCGTGATGATCTGCATCTCCTACCTCGATATCCGAGGCAACCCTTCGCACCTGCGCTATCTTCTGCAACGACTGAAGCGAAAAGCTCCAAGCGTATCCGTCCTTGTCGGATTGTGGCCGGCTGAAGATGACGTTCTGAGAGACCGGCAGGTTCAGACTGCCATCTGCGCCGATTACTACGTGACCTCGCTCCGCGAGGCGGTGAATGTGTGTCTATCGGCGGCTCGTAAGGACATGGGACAATGCAGCACTGCCGCCCTGGCGGCATCGCAAGCGCGGTAGAGCGGAGCGTACGGCTTCCTTGGCCTGACCACGTGCGTACCGCAGCTGCTGTGACCCCCTCGTCCCGCAGGTCCAAAAGGCATGCCCCCCGAGGATCTACCGCCATGTCTCCTTGGGCTCGTGATGGCGCTGACCATGGGGCGGCTCTCTGCGGGTCGTCGTCTATGGCGCTGCGCGGCGATTGGGTCATTATCGCTGTAAACGCGGTTGCTTCGTTGGCCGGGGATCGTCCTCGGTGCAAATCCGCAACTGCCATGCGTCCAAGGCGAAGCGGTACAGGAACGATCGTGATTGGACCGATGTTGTCCCGGCTCGCAAGGCGAGGACGACAGAGGCATGACGAAACAATCGGACGTTTCAGAGCGGCAGTCGATCGGTTGGTCCCTGGCGTCCACGTTGGCGCTTCTCGGCCTTGCGCTCATCTCGGATCGCTTGCTGCCGACGCAACAGGATCAGGTGGAGAGCCCATCCATTATTCCCTCCTCGCGTAGGCGAGCAGACGGCGCTGACCAAGAGCGAGGCCGCCAGGCCACAACTCCCTCGGAGATTCCCCTGCGCGGCTGGAAAGACATCCTTCTGCGTGTCTACACGAACATCTCCAACCACCGCATTTTGGCGCTGGCGGCGGGCATGACCTACTACAGCATCTTGGCCATTTTTCCTGCCATCGCCGCTCTAGTAGCGATGTACGGTCTTTTCGCCGATCCTACCAGCATAACGCGGCATCTGGATCAGCTGGGCGGATTTCTTCCCGGCGGAGCGATCGATATTGCTCGCGAGCAACTCACCAAGGTATCCTCGAAGGGTTCGCGCACGCTCGGGATCACCTTCGCCATCGGCCTTGGTACCTCGCTATGGAGCGCCAACGCGGCCATGAAGTCTTTGTTCGACACTTTGAACATCGTCCACGGCGAGGAGGAGAAACGTGGGTTCTTCAAGCTCAATGGCGTCTCATTAGGTTTTACGCTCGGCGGCATTGCGTTCGTCATCGTCGCTCTCGGATCCATCGTCGCTGTGCCCGTTATCCTGGACTATGTCGGCCTGTCCGGCGCAGGCGACCTATTGCTCCGGCTCGGACGGTGGCCAGCAATGTTTCTCATACTGACCCTCGCGCTGGCAGTGATCTATCGCTACGGGCCCAGCCGCGAGACGGCCCGCTGGCGTTGGGTGACCTGGGGCAGTGCGATCGCGGCTCTGCTCTGGATCGCGGTGTCGGGAGCGTTCTCCTGGTACGCGGCAAACTTCGGCAAGTTCAACGAAACCTACGGCTCGCTTGGGGCCATCATCGGCTTCATGACCTGGCTGTGGATCTCCGCCATCGTCATCCTGCTCGGTGCGGAGATCGATGCCGAGATGGAGCATCAGACCGAGCGCGATACCACAACCGGCAGATCCAAGCCGATCGGATCGAGAGGAGCGAAGGTCGCCGACACGGTAGGCGGCGAGCGCTGACAGCAAAAATGGTTCAAGCGCTGCTGCGCGAACTCGTTGAGAAGGTTGGCGGCGCAACCAGCTTTATACGTGCGGGCATGGTCTTTGGACTACTGGCCAACACACCCAGTGCGCAATCCAAAAAGGCCGCTGCAGCCGAGGCTTGTTCGGACAACGTCGACCGGAAGGCGCTTCGGTGCATCGCAGCCTATATTGCTGTCCATTCCTCATCGTGAACTTAAACGCTACGAGGTCGGCATCATACCCAATGGCCTTTCCTGTCCTCAGCGGCATGAACCCGGTCCCTTTCCAATGACCGTGAAGCGGACTATCTCGGTCGAGGCGCTGCCCGACAGTGAACTGTTCGAGATTATTCGGAACAGATCACGCGAACCGTTAGTCGCGCCGAGCTGCGCGCATTTATAGACCGTTCTAGCAATGCGCACTGTCTCAACGCGCAGCCTTTTGGGCACCAATTTGGGGCCGCAACCTTCGGACTTTGAGATGATACAGCCATTTCAGTATCTTGATCGACTGCAATGGCGGAGAGAGTGGGACTCTCATCCGCTATGCCGCAGATACGCTAAAAGCGCCGAAAAACAAGGATTCCGAAGAGGCCCGGCCGAATTTTGTGACCACCGCTGTGTACCACAGCGCCTCCCGATTCGGCCGTCAATCTCGGACGATTTCGAGACCGATTAGGACTGTCCGATTCCACCAAGGCAGCAGAGCGGAATGGCGAAGGACTCCGAAACGAGCCCACGAGCAGGGCCTTAGGCCAGGGGAAGCGGGACGCCCGTTAGCCGCCCTTGCTCGATACGAACCCTTTCGCGGCGAATGGTGGAAAGCGCTTGACCGAGGAAAAGCCGCGCCCTCGACCAGCGCGGCTTTTTGCTGTCGGGCCCTGTCACCAGCGGTGATGGTCCCAGCGGTGCCGCACGACCGGATATGATCCGCGGTACCGGCCGCATTTTCAAGATCAAGGCATGCTTTCGAGGGAGTGAAGGATGGCCGCGGCGGCGGCTGTGATTGCATTTACGCGCATCGCTGACACCGGGGACAGACTTCCGGCACCGCCTCACTTCCCGAACCGTGTCGCCACAAGCGGTGAGTACAGGTTCGAATTCGCGTTCATCCGCTCGCACTCGCGCGACGCGTTCCAGAATGTTTCCACGCACGGCTTCGTAGTGCCGGCGGCCTGCCTCCAAGTGATCGCGAGCGTACTCGGATCAGTGAAAACCCACCTGCCAGTGTTGTGTGGCTTGGCGGGGGGGCCGGGCGAGGACGGCGCCGTCTTACTCGACATCGCGATACTGTCGTTGCCGAGGTAATAGTACCATGTGCTGCCGTCCCACACACGCCACCAGCCCGTCGGCCATCCATCTTTTTTTGTCACTCCGTCTGATGCGAGAACGAGTTCTTTCTGGTATCGAGCCCACTGGTTGAGCTGCGGGTCGCGCACCAGCATTCCACCCTTGAAGGCGCCTCCACCGGTGCGATAAATATTGAACCTGTTCACCGGCATCGTTTGATTGGGTCCAACGGCGGGATCATGGTGGTACAAGTCCACCCCGAGGACGGCAACGACCAGCGATACGTGTAGACCTCCGTCCCAGCTAACCATGATTGGCCCGAGCGCGGTCAGCGCTAGGTCGATATCTTTCGCTGTGGAAGTCGGAACGTCCTTGTGAAGAAAGCTTAAACCCTCGTTTCTCATAAATTTGTTATACGCGTCCCCTCCCAGTCGTTGATGAGTGCCGTCTTCGTTCTCGAGTTCCGGCAACTGCAGCGGACTGGCATAGCCGCCCCCGTAGTATAAGCGCAGCATGCGTGCACATGCCCACCAGCAACCTGTGGGATCATTGGCTTGGCTTACAAAAGGCACGGGCCGCGGCAAGGGCATGATCGACCTCTCACTTTTTCAATGCGCACCCTACGCAGTTAGAACAGGCGCGCCAATGGCTCGCCAACGCCATTGCTGCGGCGCGGTATCGCCACCAACCACCCCACCGCGCGGTCCCCGACCACTGGCAACTTAGCGGAGCGCGCGAGTTCCCACTTTCGGTAATCGCGCCCGTTGACCGTGAGAATCGTCCAGAGGACGCGCTTAATACTGGCGCCTCGGGAGATGCTGGAGAAAACCTTGAGCGAGGCGGCTTCGGCGTCCTGAGCGCCGCATCGGGCGAGGAGGGGATCAGGCTGCTCGGCGCGACACTCCTGACGCGCGCTTTGGTGACCGACATCAATCTCGCGCCAGGAGCTCGCCCGCCTGGCGCGGCAGCACGATCCCTGCTGCGCAATCCTCTACGTGACTGGAGATAGCGCTCACAGGTGGGCGGCGAACGGAGTGCCGCGCAGCGTGATGCAGTCCAAACCATTCGCGCCGGCCCAACTGGTCGAGGCGGTAACCTCCTCAATCATTCAGGGCCCCCTAGCTGACAGGGTCGAGCCGTCAGTCCGCCCATCCGGGCTGCGGCCCAGCGAGCGCGTCTCGATACTAGTTGAACCGGTCCGAGGCTCGCACAGGTTCGAGAAGGATTGCCGCGCACGTCTGTCTAGTTCGGCGGCGGCGGCGCGGCGTTGATCGTCTGGGTCCGCGACTGCCGCCCATGCACTCCACGAGGTAGTCAACGAATACCCGGACGCGAGCAGGCATGTTCGCTCCCCCGAACGAACACGGCCTGGAAGATCTCCTTGTCCCCGGGATTGAACGGTTCGAGAAGCGGGACCAGGCGCCGTTGCGCGATCGCGTCTCCGAGGCTGAAATTGCCCACCCGCGCGATGCCCACGCCGTCGAGCGCCAGCTGGCCCAGCGTCTCGCCACTGTTCGCCTCGATGGCGCCTCGCACCTTCAGGGCGAAGTCGACTCCGTCCCGGCGGAACGGCCAGACCGGCTCTGCGCGGCGAAAACTGAAGTTCAGGCAGTTGTGGTTGTGGAGGTCTTCCGGGATCTCGGGTACGCCCCAGCGCGCCAAGTAGTCCGGCGAGGCGACGATGGTCCGGCCGTTCTCGCTGAGGCGACGCGCAGTGAGCGCGCTGTCGCTCAGCGGACCGCCGCGCACCGCCACATCCGCCTGCCCCGCCGCGACGTCGACGATCGCGTCGCTGAGATCGATGTCGACCACGATGTTCGGATAGCGACGCACGAGATCGCCAAGCAAGGGGACAATGCAAAGACGCCCGTGGGACACCGCAGCGCTGACTCGGACGCGGCGGCGCAGCGAACCTTGGTCGGAGATCGCCTGCTGGGCGAGATCGGCGAGAATTCGGCGGGCCGCGCTGAGATAGGTGCGGCCTTCTCTCTATGGCCGTCAATCTCTCGCCGAAGCAGTTCACCGACAATGAGCTGCTGGGATTTCTCGACGCAGTCCTACGTGAAACAGGCTTAGCTCCCGAGCTGCTGCAGCTTGAGGTGACCGAAAGCATGGTGATGCAGAACTTCATGCAGGCGACTGCGGTCATGCAGGCCATCAGTCGTCGCGGTGTTCGCCTCGCTATTGACGACTTCGGGACGGGCTATTCGTCTCTCTCGTTGGTGAGAAGTTTCCCGATTGACACGATAAAGATCGACCTTGGCTTCGTTGGCGGAATCGGTGAAAGCGCTCAAGATCGCGCTATCTCCGCAGCCATCATCACGCTCGGACGGGCGCTGGGTTTGACCGTAGTTGCCGAAGGCGTGGAGACCGCGGAACAAGACGCTATTCTAAAGGATTTCGACTGTCATGAATTTCAAGGCTTCCTGTTCAGTCGCCCGGTTTCGGCCGAGGAAATTTCGCGGTTGCTGGGGGCCAGCGACAGCCTCACGGAACACGTAACATCTCCCTTCCTCGTCCCGGCAGGCGAGAAAGAAGTGCATTGTGTCTGGCCTACCGGCGTTTGGGATAAGTTCCAGTGACGAAGTTCGCTGATCGCCCTTTGGCTTCGCTCGATGGCGTCAGGCGGGTCGGCCGCGATGCCCTGTCCCGTGCACCCACGATGTGGCGCTGTTAATCGCTTCCAGATGACAGTTCTCAAGATGCTGGTGAGCTATCCGGAAAGGGGTTGGCCTGCGAGTCACACGCTGGCTCGTCCCGGCGTTCGCGGGCCCACATTTAAGGTTTTGATTCGCTCGATTGAACGTGGCGGAGAGAGTGGGACTTCTCTCCACGATTTCGAACTCCGATCTACGATTAACAGTCCGCGCATCAGCGCGTCAGCTGTTCACGATGTGAAGCTCGACCCGCCGGTTCTTGGCTCGGCCCGGCTCATCCGTGTTCGGCGAAAGGGGCTGGGTCTTGCCGAAACCCTGCGTCCGGATCTTGGCGCGCTCGAGATATTTGCGCGTGACGAACCAATCGGCGGCCGCCTTGGCGCGCGCTTCCGACAGGCGCTGATTGTAGTCTGCCGAGCCTGTCGCGTCGGTGTGCCCGTTGATGAGGACATATCTCAGGCGCGGGCCGATTCTCGCCTTGATGTCCGCTGCGGCCTTCTCCAGCGCCGCGTTGGCCTCCGGCTTGATGTTCGATTTGTCGGTATCGAACAAGACGTCGCCGCTGATCCTGATCAGCGAGTCATCATTGGCGGTGACTCGCACGGGGCCGGGATCCGACGTGATGATGTCCAAGCCGTTATCGATCCAGCGGCCGGGCCCTGGATCTGTCATGACCACCCGCCACTTGGCCTTTTCTGTGATCGGCTCGGGCTTGTCGAGCAGCTTGTCCAGCAGCGTGTAAAGGGCCCACAGCCAGGGCCTCGCGTTCTCGCCCGAGAATGCCTGGCCGGCGCCCATGATGTTGCCCGCGAGTGCCGCGTTGGTTGAGCCATAGCAGACCAGCGCGTTCGTGCCGCCCGCGAGCGGGCTTCCCGCGGGCAGATACCGGTCGACATTTGCCGTGTTGAGATTCGCGGCGAGCTGGCAGATCGGCGCCTTCGTCAGCACACCGATGTGGTCGAGCCCGATGGCATGGCCGATCTCGTGAGCAATCACGGGGTGGCTCGGCGGCATGCCGGGGGCGTGGCCGAGAGGGAACGCCCATGGGGTCGCGTCGAACGAGTCGTAAAGAAAGGCGTGGGAGCGAAATACCCCGGGATCGGGCACCCTGCCGGTTGCGGTGATAAAGGCGGCGTTGAGGTTGGTGACCTCGATGGTCCTGTGGGCACCGCTTGCGGGCGAGAAGTCGACCTCTAGTGCACACAGCAGGTTCGGCCGAAAGATCTTGTTCGGAAACTTGTTGAAGAACGGATCCTTTTGGTAGACCTCGTCGAGCCCCGAAAAGGCGGGCGGCGGAACGAGCCAGAACCTGTTATTCCATAGGTTGACCTGCGTCGACGCGCTGTTGACGAACGCAGACCACTGGGCGTCGGTCCACGGCGTCGTGAGGAACGGCTTGTTGTCGGCGTCCAGCTGGACCGGCAGAAATCCCCTCGCCTGTTTGAGGCTGATCTTGAGCTTAATCGTGAGCTTGACGTGTTTGAAGCCGCCAGTCGCCTGGTAGAGGAAGGTGTCGAACGCGGCCGGAACGCTGCCGCCGGTCCTGGAATTTGAGCTGAATGCCGCGCCGACGAGCGGGACAGGTTTGTAGGACGGTGCCATGGGCTCCTCCAACAGAGGTTTCGACCGCAGGATGCGCCTCTTGGTCGCGGCGAAGCGCGACGGCGTTCAATGGACCCGGCGCGTATCTGCAGGCTCGCGGCTGCGGTCGCGATGCGATTCGGCGCTCCGGCGAATGCGCAATCCGCGGCCGAACGACAAAGGTCGAAAACAACCCCATGCATAGTAGATGGCGGCTGCGGGTGCGAGGTGCGCTGCAGCCGGAGAACTATCTGAAGCCTCGGGTGAAATTTCGAAAGCGGGTTACGCTGGGCAGGGGTGGCTCAGACTAGACACCGGAGCGCGTTGCGCGGCGAGCCGCCCGGTTCCGGTCACAATTTCGGAGGTCGGCAGAGATAGGTGCTCACCGCAACGTCGGTGATCCGGGTGGCCTTTGGCGCGCTCTCGATCATGTGTTTGAACAGAAACCAAGCCCGTTTTCCGAATGCGGCTGCCCGCTTATCTAATTTAGACAGCGATGACGCTGCGCGGATCAATCGCATGGTGGAGCTTCGGACGCGGGTTAGCCGCCAAATCTCTTGACAAGCTTTGACCCCTTGGCCGTGCCGATCTGCTGGCTGGTCAAATCGCTGCCTGCACTCAACCCAGGCACCATGAGGTTCTTGACGCGCTGCGCCGCCTGCTTCTCGTTGGAATAATCGATCTCGACATGATCGAGCTCCATCAGATGCCCAAGCTCGTGTGCCCAGGCGCGTCCATTGGCGTGGTCATTGCCATACCACTGGACGAAGCTCGTCGGCTCGGGAGCGCCGTTCGGAAACGAGCCCCCGCCGGCGTTCAGATTTGGAATAGAATTGACGAGGTAGATGTGGACCGCATTGTCGGGGTCATGCCGGGACGCCAGAACACCCAGCAGGACCTCGTCGCTGCTGCGCCGGCTCTTTGCCATGTCCAGCGGCCTTTCCATCACGGAATCACTGATCACGAATGCGATCTTGGCCTTCGACCAGATCGTATTGACGACATCAACCGCCTTCTTGGCCGTGTCGCAATCCCATTGCGCAGGCTCGAGAACGCCTCTATCGGCAAACGGCGTGATATAAACTCTCAGCGGAACGGACATGCGCAAGGCTGCCAAATATTTCAGGGGCCAAAGCTGGCCAAGAGCTTTCGCTAAAGCTATCGATCCGCAGGTCTAACACCGGATTTCACTTCCGCTTGATGTGCCGCCAGCGGAACGCCGATTCTAGGCAAGCCTAGCCCCTTGTACGCTTCAACGAAGCCATCGCACAAGACCAAAAAGTCGTTAAATATCAGCACGTTAAATTACAGCACGCCCCCTATACGCGCCAACCGTGCCCAACGTGCCCGGCACGACAATCGTCTCAGGCCTTTGAACGCATTCACTGAAATGCGCGACAAATTTAGGAATGGATCGGGCTCGAGACTACTCCTAAACGGAGACAAGCGGCCGCCGAGAGCTCATTTTTAAGCATTCTGCGCGGCCACCTCCGTTGACGCTCCCCACTCGGCTGATACTGGACGTTGCGCCATGAGCTTCTGTACGCAAATCAGATTATTCGCCCTTGTCCTCGGCGCCTTGCTGGTCCTGACTGCTGAGCCGGCTTCCGCGACGAAGCGTGTGGCCTTGGTGGTCGGCAATTCCACCTATCAAAACGCACCCCTGCTTCCCAACCCGGCCAACGACGCCTCCGCCATCGCAGCGACGTTGAAAGGCGCAGGGTTTGACGTAGTCGACTCGAGGCTCAATCTCACCGCGACGGACATGAAGCGAGCCCTGAGGGATTTTGCTGATCAAGCACGCGACGCCGACATTGCTCTCGTCTACTACGCAGGCCATGGGATCGAGATCGATGGCACAAACTATCTGATCCCGACCGATGCAAGGCTTGAACGCGATACGGACATTTATGACGAGGCTTTCTCGCTGGACCGTGTGCTGCTGGCGATCGAGCCTGCGAAGCAGCTACGGGTCGTGATCGTCGATGCTTGCCGCAACAATCCTTTTGCCGACACCATGAAGCGAACTGTCGCCTCACGATCGATCAGTCGCGGGCTTGCGAGGGTCGAGCCCACCGTGTCCAATACGCTGATCGCCTTCGCCGCAAAGGCCGGATTGACGGCGCTCGACGGCAATAGCAAGAACAGCCCGTACGCGGCGGCTCTGGTCAAATACATCGCAAAGCCCGGCCTCGACCTGCGCAGGGTCTTCGGCTTTGTCCGCGACGATGTCCTGCAAGCCACAGGAAACCGGCAGGAGCCCTACGTCTACGGCTCGTTGGGAGGCGAGGACGTTGCTCTCGTGCCTAGCGCCAAGAAAGAGGAACCGAAGCCCGCGGCGCAGAATCCCCAGTCCGAGGTCCGCCGTGACTACGAACTGGCGTTGCAACTCAACAACAAGGCCGCCTTGGGCGTATTCCTGAGCCAGCATCCCGAAGGATATTACGCCAGTCTGGCAAAGCTTCAGCTCAACCAGATCGAGGCGGAGGACGCACGGATTGAGGCAACCGAGAAAGCGCGCCAGGCCGAACAGCAGCGCGTTCGGCTGGCTTCCGAAGGCGCCCAGAGCACCGACCAGGAAAGGGCGGCCGCAGACTTGAACGCCGCGGAGAACGCCCGCATTGCCGCCGAAACGACAAAGCAGGTGGCCCAGCAGCAAGCGACTGATGCCGAGCGGAAGCGGGCCGCCTCCGAGGCATCGATCATCGCTGCACTCAGCCCGAGGTCCGCGACCAAGAATTCCGCCGCAGTTGGTTCGCCTCCGGCAGCTAAGTCCGTCCAGAGCGACGCGATCGCTGCCTTGAGCGACGGGCCGCACCAAGTCGATCTCGCTAGGACCGATGTCCCTCAAGCCGAACTGGCCAAGTCGTTACAGAGCGAATTGAGCCGCGTCGGGTGCTTCACGGGTGCCGTCGATGGCGAATGGAATGCGGCTTCCCAGCGATCGCTGAAGCTCTTCAATCGCCAAGCGGGGACCAAATTCGACACCAAGCTCGCCAGCGTCGATGCGCTCGATGCGATCAAGCTCCGGTCGTCGCGGATCTGTCCGATGATCTGCGACCACGGCTACCGAGCCGACGGCGACCAGTGCAGCAAGATCACTTGCGCCGAGGGCTCGTTCCTCAACGACGACAACGAGTGCGAGAAGCAGCGCGCCGCCAAGCCCGCCAAGCCAGCGACCGCCAAGCCTGCGACCGCAAAGCGTGACGACGGCGACGAGCGTCCCGCACGGCAGCGTCGTCAAGCCGGCGGAGAGGCGGCCGGCGGCTTTGGTGGCGCTGCGGGCATTGCTGCTGCGGCTGGCGCCAGCCGCCGCTCGAGTGGCGGACAGCTATTCTGCAACAACAGCGGCTGTCGCGCGGTCAACCGCGGCTGCCATCTCGAATATCGCGGCGGCGGCGGCCCCGGCAACGATGCCAATGCCGAGGTCTGCAACTAGCGCGCCGCAGAAGAGGTGCCCGAAGCGGAGCGATGTGAGTGACAACGTGTGAACTGGAGCAGAAGGATATCGGCACCTTTCCAGGTGTGACCCTCTTCACCAAACGGCAGGCGCCCGGCATGAGGCCGACGGCGGTCTATCTCCCGCCGAAGCACCTCACGAGCGCCACCAAATTCGACGTCGTGCTCTGGCTGCATGGATTCTATGTCAGGGATCATGAATACCTGTTCCGCAATGATCCCGCGCGCTTGCGCGAACAGGTCCGGGATTCCGGCAGGGACGTTGTGCTTATCGCGCCATTTCTGGGCTACGAATATGCCGTCGGCGACAGCTTTGCCGGCAACTACAGCGTCAAGGATCTGGCCTCCGCCAAATGGGGCGAACGCTACCTCGACGAAATACTGGGGGCTCTTGCCAAGTGGCTGGCTCCTGCTCTCGGAACCGGTCCCGGCTTCGGGACCAAGCTTGGCTCGGAGAGCGTACCCCAACTCCGGATCGGTAAGCTCATCATCGCTTGCCATTCTGGCGGGGGGAACGGCATGCGCAATCTGGTCGGAAGCCTCGGAAAATATCAGCCCAACCTGTCGGCTTGCTGGGGATTTGACTGCCTCTATGGCGCGATGGCACATCCCGATGATGCGATTTTCTGGTACCAATGGTTGTCCGCGCAGAGCACCTGCGCACTCGAGGTCGTCTACGGTCCGTCGACGCTTTCGCAATCGGTGAAGCTGGACTTGCTCGGACGCGGACTAGCAACGCCCGATGGCGATCGTGCTCCATCGCCGCGCCCTGCCCTCAAGAACCTCAATGTGAGCGTAGGTCACTATGACGCATTTCCAGCCTTCGGGCAGATGGTCAGGGTCAATGATCTGGATCCAGCTTACGTGGACCGCTTCATGATTCCGCAGGTCGCCGACCAAGTTCCCCTCGGCCACAAGCCCGCGTCGCATCACGGTGAATTCCTCAAAACGGCGATTTCAAACGTTCGCGACGCTTTTCCTTTTCCGAAAGACATTCATTACATGATCGCCAGGAGCGGTTTCTACGGCCGGTTGAGCAAGCTGTAGACTTTGCGGGAACGGCTGCGGCATCGCGGACTAGCCGGCCAACCGGCCACCTGCTAGCTTCCGCCGTGGCCACGCGAGGAGACCTTCGCAGATGACGGGCAGCCCCTTCGACCCGAACACCGCACCGATGGCCGGCAACATGGGGCAGGACCGCGCCGCGATGCGGGCGGACATGAACAAGGTCGCGCTGAAGCTGCACGAAGCCGGCATTCAGCTCTACGGCTTCTATAAAATCCACAACCTTGTGCCGTACTGGAATCCGCTTGGCTTTGACTTCATGTGCGACAACTGGCGGCAATTGCTCGCTGCCGCCGGCAAGGCGCCGCGGCTCGGTTCTGACCAGATCGACATGCCGGGTTATGACCCGTGGCTGAAGGCAGGCGTCAAGAGCGTCGGCTTCACGCAGACCGGAAAAGCTCCTCACGTGCATCTCGACATTGCGATCGACCGGCCCGGGCTGTGCCGGATCTACATTCTGGAGAAAGATGATGAGCGGCGTCTCGACGCGCTGCGACGGGCCCGGGTCGTTACGGCGAGAGACACCGAAGTGTTCAGAAATATCTACCGGCGGGTGGAGGGTCTTGGTGTCGATCTCGACGAGCACATCGGTTCGCACCTGGAGGCAGGACGGCTCGTGCTCGACGGCATCAATTTCGTCGCCAAGGATCACAACCGGCTTCTCGACGTGCTGACGAATCTGAAATATCCCGCCGGCAACAGTGTTTTTTTTCGTGGAGAACGATCCGGCCGCGGTCATTTCGCCGGCAATGCCTCGTTCCTGGCAACCGAGGGCATCGGCTTTCGGCAAATCTGGCAGACATTTCCGGAAGAAAGACCGGTTGCGACGACCGACCCGCGAACCGGGCCGGCGATTGATCCCAAGGCTTCGGCTCGGTTCGGCGATTCGAAGATCCTGCCCGATCTCACCTCGGTGCACTGTGCCGTCGCGAAGCGGATCTGCAACTTTCACATCGACGAGATGGGCTTTGTGGTCAGGGACAGCAAAGGTACCATCATCGTCGACCCGGACGCGTTGCGGCATATTTTTGTCGAACTGCTCTGGAAAACCGACTTGCAGGGCAAGCTGCCCTTCTGGGCGCTCGACAACGTGAATTTCATGATCCCGAGTTCGCCAACCGATTTCTCCCGCGTCGGAGTCAACGTCGACCTCGCGAAGTTCGGGCGTGTCAACATCGCGCTCAACGGCAGCTGCTCGGTTGACGGCAAGATGGAAACATCCGGCACGCTCACGCTTGGTTTCAAGTTCTGAGCCAGTAGAAGGCCCGGGCTTACTTGATGGAATAAAACTTGACGTCCAGCGACCAATTGTTCGACAGCAGTCTTCCGTTGGCGCTGTCCGGCACACGCAACTCGCTGGTCCAGGCCGCCAGGTAGCTCAACGCGTCGGCCTGGCTCTGCAGCTTGCGCGGGAGATCCGGCAAATCGAGCAATTGCACACGCCGCTCGCTGAGGATCGCAACCATGATTGCCGAGCCGGTCGGGGGGGCAACGACATACTCGAAGCCCCGTTGCCGCGCTGTCGGCGTCGGCACGATGAACTGGACGCCGGGCTTGACAAGATTGATGTCGCGTTCGTCCGACTGCTCCACCAACTCGGGAGTCGGAAAGATCTGGGACATGCGTCCTTCCGCATCCACATCGACCAGAATGAGATAGCCCTTTTTCCTGGAAGTTATGCCGAACGATACCTTGCCGCCGACCTCGACCGTCGGACCCGGCAGGATCTCGAGGGACACGTTCGCGGAATTGCTCTGCACCGCACTGGTCTGTCCGCGCGTGACCTGGATGCGCCAAAGCGATGAAGCGATCGCCGGGCTTGCATGCGGGGATTGCGGGGGCAATGGCGCTGAGTGCGCGGGCCCGCCCGTCAACAGGAGCAGCAACGCGAGGTATATTCGCTCGCGGCGGATCGGCTCCGATCGCAACATGGCTCCCCCGGTCAGACTGTCAGGGAGCACTGAAGAAGCCGACCGAGGCGATCCGCGCGTCCGCTGGCAGGTAACGCTCGAGACTCTTGATCAGTTGCCCCGATGCACGACGCCGATTCAGCTGGATCAGGACGGTCTCAAGGTCGGACATGCGCTGCTGCGAGGTCACCGCGACAATCTGCTCGGCGCCAAAAGGCTCGCCCACCCTGAGCGGCAGCCGCAAGCTCGGCGATTTGGCCAACGGCGCATCCGTACCCACGGGATACAACATCTGGATGGTTCCATCGCCTGACACATTGAACAGCAACAGCGCCCTCGCCGCGACGTCGGACAGTTCAACTTCGATGGTCTGGCCGGCGCGCTGCTGTCGATCGTCCGGCCAAATACGCATCGTCTGGGGTGAACGAGTCGCCATTCGCTTGAGCTCGCGGATGGCCGCGGTGCGATCCACGACCGTCGGCAAATTGGCCACCTCCATCCCGTAAGCGACCACATCGCCCCAGGCGATCACGTCATGAGACACGGGGTCCCAGATCAAGTCGGGATTGTCCGTCGGCTGAACCGCCTGCACGGTGACATCCTTGGTGCTCACGCCCGAGAAATAGCTCATCTTGCCGTCGAGCGCCGCCAGGCGGATTGGCGTTGAAAGACGGATGGGCGCCGGTGCGGTGCCGGCGAGCGCGGTGCCGGTCGGAACTGGATTGCTGGGAGCTGAATTGGGCGCGGCGGCAAGGGTTGGCACCGTCGGAGTCTTCGTCGTGGCAACCGGTGCGGGGGGCGCCTTCCCGTCGGCGGGAACCGTTGCCTGAGCAGTGGCGGTTCTCGGAGCCGGCCCTTGAATGAGCACCACCCCGCGCGTCAGTTCGAACGCGACGTCCGTCTCCGGCGTCTGGGCGGGTGACGATATCGTCACGATGTTCTGGCGCTGGTCTGAAAGCTGATAGACGACCTGGCGAACGTTGGCGAAGAGCTCCTTGAGTGTCACCTTGCCATCGTGATTGATGTCCGCGCTGCCCTCTACGGCCCGCGCCACCGCGTAGCTGAGAGCCCCGCGCAGGCCATCGATCCCGGGGATTCGCACTTCCGGGGCCTTGGTATTGCGATCAACGGCGGCCAGGAACGCGGTGTGATCGAGATCGAGCTCGGACTTCGGATCGTTGCTGTCCGACACCGGTTTTAATTCATCGACCAGCAGCGTGTAGCGAGGCACCTGGCGAAAGCTCATCTCCTCAGCCCGTGGATCGATATCGCGCACCATTCCGCCGCCGTGGCAGGTGTCCGCGACGAAAATCACCTTCGCACCGCGCAGTTCGAACTGCCGGATGAAGTGGTTGAACTCGCTCCCCAGAATACGTTCGACCGATCCAGTCGGCGTGGTTTCGAAGCCTGGCAGCAGGAACACGTTCTCCATGCCGTCCGGCTCCGAGCCCTTGATGCGCTCCGGCTCCTGCGTGCCGTGACCAGCGATCGACAGAAAGACGAGATCGTTGTTCCTTGTCCGCTCCACCATCGCGCTGATTTCGCGCAGCACGCTCGCCCTGTCCGCTTGAGCATTGGTCAGCTCGACGATGTCGCCAACCCCCATCGTCTTCAGGCTGGAGACGATATCGGCGGCGTCGGCGACCGCCCCCTTCAGCTTGCGGACGTGTTGATAATCATCAATGCCGATCACGAGCCCACGCACGGCACCGCCATCCGGATTGCCGATCGAAAGCGCTTCCGCCGCCCGAGCATGCTGCAGCGGCAGGCCGATCATCGCGGCGAGCGCGATGGCGACGCACAAGCGGCCGAACCTGTGGTCAAATCCTCTGGAGCTTCGCATCCCTGATCCACCTCGATGTCATGCAGGCCGCCCCGGAACCAGACTGTCGGATCGAGGCGGTAGTTCATAGTCATCTGTAGCGCCGAGGACACCGGGGGTTCAGCGCTTCTTGGTCGCCGGCTTGTTGGTCGCGGCTTTGGCAGCCGTCGATTTGCGCCCCATCGGCGCATCGTCCTCTTGATAGGCGTCCGCCGAGACCGTCGCGTGGTCATCCGCGAAGGCACGGAAACGGACCGGATTATAGCCACGTGCCAGCAGGCTCGCCAACGGATAGACGTTGCGGCAGACGCGTCCATTGCATCCACCGGTCGAGGATTCCATCACCTCCGCCTTGCGATCGGGCGTGAACCGCAGGAATAACATCACATGGGAGCCCGGCTTGTTGAGCGCATCGCCAGGCTTGAGGTCCCAGGGATTCGACACGGGCGTCGCGATCGCCGGGATGGCGGCGGTCGTGTAGTGGACCGAGAGTCCCCAGGCGGCGCTGACGAACGCCGAACAGTCAACGCCCGCCGCGTCCGGCCGCGGCGCGTTCCGGGTGCAGACGTTGCCTGCCAGCGTCCCGCTCTCGATCCGCTGCCGGAAGTTTGCAAGCGAACCGTGGCAGCCCCAGCAATAGGGTACGCCGCGCACCTCCTGGTTCACCTTGCCCTGTAGATACCACGGCCGGCGAATGCGGTTGAAGCCGCTGCACTGGTTATCCGGATCGTTGCCATAGTTCGCCTGCGTCAGCTTCCACTGCACGCCTTCGAATGCGAACGCGGTCTCGATCGCCTGCTGACGATTGGACGGCCGGACCGCGGCAGGCGCGCTGAACTTGACGTCGTGGCCGGGCCGGCCCTCGGGGCCCAGGGCCGGCTTCGCTGAGGTCCGCGACGGCCGCACGTCGATGACCGACACGTTGCCCAGCGGTTTGAAGCCAACGCCAACCACTTCGACACCGTCTGGCTTGGTTCGCAGGAAATAGACATCGCCATCACCCGAGACGGTGACGAACCGCCTTGTCAGCGGGGTGTTCTCGAGCGGCAGTTCGTAGATTCCTTCGAGACGACCGTTCGCGGCATAGCGTGCGACGAAGGTCGAGGCGTTCTTCCCCGACGGCGGGATGTCCTCGGCCAGCACATAGAAGCGGTCGCTGTTGTCAATCTCGAGAAATTCGACCGTGCCGAGCTGGTCGCGCACGCGCAGACCGAGCGCGCCAATGCTCTCGTTCGTGACCATGGTCTGGATCTCGATCCGTACGCTGGAATTGCCCTTGTCCGGGAGGATGTCGGCGATCACCGAGCCCTTGCTGCGGGACGCGATGTATTGCCGATCGGGCTGCCGCCCCTGCCCGATGACGGCCGCGCGCGTGTTCTGGTCGAGTAGGTCGGTTGCGCTGCCTGGCGGCTGCGATCCCATCTGGGCGAAGGCGGAGGCGGCGACCTGATCGTCCACTCCGCGGCTTGAGACCTCCTCGAGCTGGATCTCGTCGCCGAGCCCACGCGTGGACTGGTGAGCCGCTGCCTTCAACGTGCGCACGCCGCCGTCCCAAACCATGATGTCGTCGTTGTGAACGACAAGGTCGGTCGGCTGGACATCCTTCGGCATCTTCAGGACGTCCGGGGCGGAGTTCGGTTGTTTGGGATCGAACTCGAGAATGCGGCCGTTGATCTGGTCGAGCACGAACAGGTTGCCCTGCCCGTCGGCGCTGAGCGCTTGGGGGCCCCCCAGTTCCACGTCCTCGCTGGCGGGAACGATGCCTACCATCGAGGGCGCCGAACCGCCGGCGAAGCTGCGCACGACCGTATCCTCGGCGTGCGCCACGGCGGCGAAAATGCCGGCACCGGCGATGAAGACCCAAGTCCAGCAAAATCGACGAAACATATTCGCCTCAGTGTACCCCGAACCGATCGTCGCGCCGGACCGACTAATCCGAGATGCCGTGAATGCGGCGCGTCAATTAGTGGTGACCAATCTCGATCCCGTTCAATTCTATCACTGGACGGTGATAGTCCGAATTCTTCAGCTTGCGGTGCAAATCCATGACAAGGAATAGATTTGAACAGGTCAACGAAGTCCAGCCCGACGCCATCACGCTGGTCCTGAAAGGCGACAATGACAGCGCCACTGGATCGGTCGTGATGCCGGCCGCTGCAAGCGGCGGGCGGCTGTCAAATGACCAGGTCAGCGCCCCGTTGCCTGCCCAAGATGCCTTTCGCGGCGCGATCCGGCTTGCCAATGACGTCAAGCTCGCGATCGTGGTGTGGGATCCGGACGGCGTCTGGAAGTCCGAATGGGGCGAGCTTTACCAGGCCCTCGACTAATCCATTGCCGGGCGGAACCGGCAGACGTTGCCACGCCATATGGAGACTAGCATGGTGAATGAACCACCGCCCCGGCCTTCGTTCCGGCCGCTGGCCCTGATGGCCGCGTTGATGGTTGCAACCGCTTGGCCGGCACGGGCCAACGACTCGGCTGCCGAATTGTCGATTGGCGGGCTGCAGTTCGTTCGCACCAACGATGTGGCCATGGAGAGCGAGGATCTGCGTATCGCTCTCGACAAGGTCAGCGTTCGGTATCAGTTCGCCAACATCACCAATAAGCCGGTTACGCTGACTGTGGCCTTTCCGCTGCCCGACATCGACCTGTCGGAAGCCGACAATATTGCTCTGCCGTCGAACGACCCGGTGAACTTCGTCGACTTCGAGACCAAGGTCGACGGCAGCCCGGCGCCGCTGACCATCGATCAGCGCGCCATGATCGGCGACAAGGATGTCAGCGCGCAGCTCCGCCAGTTCAAGCTGCCGCTGCTGCCCATCGGCAGCCGGGAGATCCGGGTAGCCGACCTGCCCGCAACAATCCGGACGCGGCTGGTGGACGATGGGCTCTTGATGCCTGCCGGCATGAGCGACAACGGTCGGCAGCAATATGCACCCGGCTGGGTCACCAGGACCTCCGCCGTGCGTCAGCAGGTGTTCCCGCCCGCGCGCACCGTCGTCGTTGAACATCAGTACCGGCCGAGCGTCGGCTCCAGCGCAGACACTATCCTGCGCGCGAGCCTGCGCCGCAGCAGCGCGCTTAGCCCGGAGGTCGCGCGTTATCGGAAGGAATATTGCGTCACGGATGCATTCCTCGCCGAGCTTGATAAGCGCGCAGGCGACGGCCAGGCCAATAGCGCGAAGCTGCAGGAGCGGCGCATATCATACGTGCTGAAGACCGGCGCCAACTGGGCAGGTCCGATCCGATCGTTCAAGCTGACCATCGAAGCCGGCGGCAGCGACCGCCTGGTCAGCTTCTGTCAAGGACGGCTCAAGGCATCGTCTGCGGGGGGCACGCCTGAATATACGGCAGGCGACTTCAAACCGGATACCGACCTGAAGATCCTGGTGATCGGAAAATTCTAATCCGCGATCATATTGGGACGAACTGCCATCGCGCTTTAGCTTGTCGATTGAGCATGATCCCAGCGGAAAACTGCTTCAAACTTTTCCCGGATCATGCTCTGGGCGCGCTGATCAGTTCGTGAGCAACACGTAGCGTGCCGCCGCGGTGATCGCCACATGGTTGCGCTGGGAATCGCTCAACGCCTGCAGGAAGAATGTATCAGCGGCTGTCGGTCGCGGCTGGCGCAACGAGTCAAGAACCTTTGGCGTGGCCACAGCCAGCAGCAGTTGCGGACCGTTCGCGCGCGGTGCCGGGAGTGTGAACGAAAGCGAGTCGATCCCCGGCTTCAAAAGGTAGGACAAGCTCTGCACCTCGCCGCGGTCCGAAACCATGAGCAGCTCCACTACGCGGTTCGCGAAGTTCTCGATGGTGCCATTGAGGGTTTCGCCTCCCTTTAGCTCCGTCGCCGACAAGGTGATGCGCGGCACCCGCGTCTGATCGCTCCCGAGCTGGCTCAGGAACTTGACGGCGGGGCACTGTGCCTCGGTCACCTGCCTGACACCAACTGACGCCTCAAATCCCTGGTCCCGCCTGAAAGCTTTGTCGAACGTATCGAACGGAGCCGTCGAAGCACCAAAACCTTCGATCACCGCGGCGGTCTGACTAACCGCAACCGGCAAGATGAAGAAGCAGTCGCCGCCGGAATATTGGGCCACGTATTTGCGGATGCGGTCGGCTCGAGCCGGCCCATCGCTGGGCTGAGTGGGTGTCCCCGTCGGCGGTGGCGACAGCTTCGCCGTCTCCTGACGTTCGGGCTTTGGCGGGGGTTCAGCCTTCGTCGGCGACATCGTTCCCGCAAGCTTCGGAGGCGGCGGCAAAGTGGGCACGCCGGGCGCCGACCGGACCAGCTCGAATAAAGCATACCCGCCCCCGCCGAGCACAAGCAACACCGCTGCCACGCTCACACCGAGCCAGGGGGTGCGCCGCCTTGGAGCGGTCGATGGCGCCATGTCCTGTCGCACCTGCGCGGCACTTTCGGGCCGCGCCAGCGGATCGAAGCCGGACAACGGTGCGGTGGATGTGCGAGCCAAACCGGTCGGCGTCCAGCTGGCGACTTCCGCCATGGTTGGACGCAACGCCGGATCGGGCTGCAGCATCTGCTCCAGCAAAGGCCTGATGCGCATGTCTACCGCACCGAGATCGGGTACGCGCCGGCGCTTCTCAACCAGCTGAAACTGGCTCCCGCCCATGTCGAGCTTCTGTCCCGTCAGCGCATGAAACAGCACGAGGCCAAAGCTGTAGACGTCGGATTTGGCGGTCACCTCATTGCCGTACAGCCCGACCTGTTCCGGCGACGCGTAATTGTCCTTGCCGGCAAAGCCTGAGCCGATAATAGTCTTTTCACCCATCTGGGTCGATCGCGCGATACCGAAATCGATGATCTTGGCGCGCCTCACATCATCGAGCGGGACGATGATGTTGTCCGGAGAGACGTCGCGATGGATGATGCCATGCTCGTGGGCGGCATCCAGCCCGGACGCGACACGCTGCATCAGCTTCACCAGCGCCTCGAAGGTCAACGGGCCTTCGTCGAGCATGTTCGACAGCGACCGGCCGTTCACGAACTCCATCGCGAGATATGGCCGCTGCAGCACAGGCTCTACCGTGAACAGGAAATAGCGAACGATCGCATCGTGCGGAAGATTGTGGAGTGCCGCCGCCTCGCGCCGGAACAGCGCAAGCGCCGCCTCGTTTTCGACCATGTCGGGCAACAGCATCTTCACGGCAACCGGCGATCCGGTCTGGATCTCACGGCACTTGTAGACCTCGCCCATCCCGCCCGCACCGATCACCGCTTCGATCTCGTAGATGCCGTTGAGCCGGGTGCCGGGCGGCACACCGCGATAGTTCGACCGGAACGGATCGTTGGAGTTCATGCTTGCGGCTCCCGATCCAGGGGCGTTCTCGTCGGCTCCGAGGATCGAGGCGTCAGCAGCCGCACCACTACGATCGTCACGTTGTCGAGCCCTCCTCGGTCCAGAGCCAAAGCAAGCATATCATCGCAAGCCGCCTGCGCGCGCTGCATGGCTGCATACTGCAGGATCTCGTCGTCCTGCACATGCCTGGTCAGGCCGTCGCTGCAGATCACAAAGACATCTTCCGGCTCGGCCGGACCTGTCACGACCTCGAACTCCGGATCGTCGGCGACGCCGACTGCCCGGGTGATCGCATTGCTCGGCCAGTCCTTGACGTCCTCGCGCGACACCGCACCGCCGGCAATCAGTTCCTCCAGCTCGCTGTGATCATGAGACACCTGGTTGATGCCGCTGCGGTTGATCAGGTACACCCGGCTGTCGCCTGCCCATATACAGGCATAATAGCCGTCGCGCACGAGCAGAACCGCCGCCGTGGTGCCGACGGTTGCGCCCTGCCGTTCCCGGCTGAGCGTCAGTATCTCCTGGTTCGCCCGGAACAGCCGCTCCTCGCACTCCGCCAGAAAGTCGGCGGCGGAATCCGTCATGCCTATTGCATCGAGCGACTGCACCACGATGCGGCTCGCGAGATCGCCGGCCTCGTGGCCCCCCATGCCGTCTGCGACCGCCCACATGCCGACATCGGTCCGGACCAGGCAGGAATCTTCGTTACGCGTCCGCACCCGTCCTGCATGGGTGACGCTGCCAACATCGAACAAGGATGCGACTTGTACCATCGCGCGTCACCCGGTCCCGGATTCTGTACGGCCGAGATCGCCGGTCAGCAGTGTGGAATAGTGAAACGGATCCGGCAATCCGCGACAAGCCAGCGCCATTGACGGAAAGCCTTCCCCACCGGCGGTCCACCAGAAACTGGCAGCGGCATGAATCTGCGGATTTGCGGCAGCAAGCGTGGTGAACGACTGGGCGAACGCGCCGACGTCTGAAAGCGCTGCCACCCCCGTTGCGCCCAATGCGGTCACGTCCGATCCATTGGAGAGCGATGGCTGTAGTCGCGGCAGCGAAAGACGATCCAGCGAATCCGAGATCTGCTCGAACGTTGCGGCGCGGTCCAGGGTCGAGAGCAGAAAGGCCTCCGCCTTGGCGAACCATTCATCCTGCGGGTCGATGCCTGGCGGGGGCAACAAGGCGATCTCGTCGCTCACCGCATGCAGCGTCAACGGATAGTATCGTCCCACCCCATCGAGCGAAGGCATGATTGCCCCTGTCACCGTGGTGCCGCAGATCGCCGCGCCGAGCCAGAAGCGCCACACCGGCGCAGTGAGGAAGGCCTGCTGCCAGCCCGAGCCAAGCTGATGGCGACTTGCAGACAGCCCAGCCTGCACCCACGGCTCCCAGGCTTCCAGGAAGCTGCGCGGCGTTGCGATCGCGATGAAATCGCGTTTGGCGCCGATCTTGCCGAATAGTCCGCAACGCATGGTCATATTCCGGTCGGGCAACGAAACTCGCGGAGCACGGACAGGTTGAGGGGATTGCGCAACGATCCGGTCGAAATCTGATAGTTGAGCTCCCGCCCGGCGACGATGAAAGTCGCACTGGCGCTTTCCGCCTTCACAGCCAAAGAGCCCGCCTCCAGCATCCGGAACAACGACCAGGGGCCGATGCGCTCGAGAATGGATGGCGCTCCGGTATCGTTGCTCACCGAAATCGCGGTTCGCGGCGATGGGCCCGGCCAGAGCACGGTGGTCGGTGGGTTGCTTTGCGGTTGCGGTGGCGGAGGTTGCGCGCCGCCGAACATCGGCGAGGCGGTCGGCGCGCCCGGCGTGATCGGGCTCGCTATTGTAGTACCGCCGATCTCCGTCTTCACCGTCACGCCGGGTCCGGATGCGCCCGGCGGCCGGATCGCGAACGATACTGCAGGCACGCTGCCGCCGGTCTGGAAGAAAGCATCACGGATATAGGCCGCATTCTGGAACTGCTTCAGCGTGTCGGAGGAGAACGATCGTCCGACGGGACTTTCCTTTCGCCAAGCCCAGTCCGATTTCGAGGTGTCGGCGTAAGGCGCGAGGTACTGGGTAAAAAACTTGTCCATGACGCCGTTCGGACTGAACACCTTGGCAAAGTCGGCGAGCGGAACCTCTTGATTGCTACCGCGGACGAACGGGTAGCGATTGCTCACCGTCTGCTGGCAGACCGGCGTGACCTGATCGCGCAAGGTCTGCAGAATCTGTCCGGCCGTCGAGGCCGCGATGTTGCCTTCAAACTCGGCAGCCGCCGCGCGCAACATGTCGGAGAACGGCGGCGGCATGCGGGAGGCATTATTGCGCAGGGCTGCGACCTGGGTCTGAAGCGAAGCGGTCGCCTGCGCGGTCAATTGTGGATTCTCGATCATCAGCGTCAGGTTCTGCGCAATATCGTTCAGGTTGGCGATGGTCGAGTCGATCGGACGGTGCGTGCTGTCGCCTTCCAGCACCGCATGATAGGGCTTGAACTGCGCTTCGATTGTCGCCCCGGGCGGTCCATCCTGGGCGTTGGTGAAAAGAGCCGGTGCCGGCGCGGCCGCGGCAGGCGCCGCTGCGTTCGCCGGCTTCGGCCGCTCCTTGGTCAGCACCGTCTCGTCGCGCACCGATTCCAGGATTTGCCGCATCGGTGAGGTTGGCGCGGAAAGAGCCCTCAGCACCTCATATTTCGGCTTGTCGGCGAGCAGTTTTTTCAGACGCAAGCTGCCCAGTGCGGTTCGCCACGTCGTGACAAATTCGTTGGAATAAATATTCAAGAGGTCGCCGGCGAGTTTGTCGTACTGCTGGTCGATGGCCGATTGCTGGCCGGCATCGCCCAGCACCCAGCGCTCCTTCTTCATACGCTCCGACAATCCCGGCAGTTTCGCGACAAAGTTTTGCTCGAAGCCGCTATACGTAAAGAACTGGGGCACCCGCACAGCGTCCAGACGCTGCCCCGTCGTAGTTTCGAACACGATGGCCATATCAGGACCACCGCGCCGGGCGGCGATCCAGTCGCCTGCGGTTGATGACCGCGCCTCGGATTTCAGGAACTCGTACGCGCGCTGCGACACGCTGAGGCGCGCGAGCGAGTTCTGCGCCTGCTTGATCAGCCGGCCGTCGAGCTGGACAAGCGGCGGCTGCTCCGTCTCGAGGTCGAACATCGCGGTGAGATTCTCATCGAGCAGGCGCCGTCCCTCCGCGTTGGTTGCACCGGGATAGAGGTTGTCCTGCCAGTCGCGCTGCATCCAGGAGCGGATCAGCTCGCGGTCCGGCGACTGCAGGCCGCCGAGCATCAGGTAGACCTTGAGCGCCTCGTAAACGAACGCGGGCTCGTTGATGCGCGCATTGAGCTGCTCCTCCAGGCGATACAGCAGGCGCGGCCGGAACATGCGTTCGAGCGCGGCGTGATAGGCGGCCTTGGAGGGCGACAGCAGGCGTCGATGCTGGCTGAGGCCGTAGCGGGCCGACAGGGGCACCGCCTCGTTGCGCAATCCGTAGCCTGCGGGCGCGTTGCGCAGCCGATAGAGCAGCGGCAACACCTTGTCGAGATCGTGGTCGTCGATCAGCGTCTGCTTGATGAGCGGCGCCCCGGCGGCTGCATATTCGCTGTCCGCCTGCAGGCTCTGCTCGATCAGGTCGGAATTGCGCTTGTAGCTCGTCAACCACGCCGCGATCAGCCCGATCGAGACAAGGCCGATCAAGGACAGCGCCGCGGTCTTGATGATCAGCGCGCGGCGGACCGCAGCACGATCAGTCGAGACCCAGTCAGCCTCACCGATGATGACTTTGGAAATGAGATCGGCAAGGAAGTAGCTCTTGCCCGTTCCTGAATAGGATCCGGAACCGACCTCCTCGGCGCCGAACGTGCGCGCAAGCGACCCGATCAACTGGTCGATCGGCGTCCCCTGCTGGGTACCCGAGGTGAAGTAGAACCCGCGCAGGTTCGCATTAACGTGATAGCGCGTCGGCTCGAATATCTGGTTGAGGAAGTCGTGGATCTGGGGCTTGAGGCGCGCCATCTGCGCGGGGAAACCAAACAATTGGACGCGGTGTTGCGGCGTCGGTTCGTCCTGCAGACGATCAAGCGTCTCCTCGCTCAGGCGCTCCAGCAGACGGTCAAACTCGACCGGAATCTGTCCCACCAGATTCTGGGTCTTGTCGGCGGTCTGGAACGTGGCGCCCCAGACCTGACGGCGACCGGCCTCGCCGAGATAGGCGAAATATTCGGTGAAGCCGGCGACCAGATCGGTTTTGGTGAAGAGGGCATAGACCGGGAAGCTGACCTTGAGCCTCTGATGCAGTTCGAGCAGGCGCATCCTGACGGCGTCGGCGTGAAGCGCGAGTTCCTGCTTCGGCAGCATCAGCACATCCTCGACACTGATGGCGACGAGAACGCCGTTGATCGGCTGGCGCGACCTGCTTTTTTTCAGGATGTCGAGAAAAGCCAGCCAGCTTTCCTTGTCAGCCTTGCTGTTGGAGTCCTGGGTCGTGTAGCGGCCGGCGGTGTCGATCAGCACGGCCTCTTCGGTAAACCACCAATCGCAGTAGCGTGTACCGCCGACCCCCGCGATCGCCGCCGGCGTTGCCCCGCGTGCAAGCGGAAATTTGAGCCCGGAATTCACCAGCGCTGTGGTCTTGCCGGCGCCGGGTGGCCCGATGATGACGTACCAGGGCAGATCGTAGAGGTAGCCCGACTTGTTTCCGCTTGCGGTCTTCAGCGTCACGAGCGCATCCTTCATGCGCTCTTTGAGCACCGGTTCGTCGCTGACAGGCTGATCGGACGCGCTGATCCCGTCGGCGATCTTCTCGGCGTTCTTGCGTCGCTTGAAGTAGCTGAAGCCGCCGATGCCAGCCGCCGCCGTGGTGAGCAGCAGAATTGCGATCTGGCGGATAATGTGGTTCTCGAGTGGGTGCCAGTCGCCAAATGCGATGAAGGGACCGGCGAAATAGATCACGCAGCCGAGCGAGCTGAGCCCAACTCCGTAAAGAATGATGCGGATAATATCCTTGGCGAGCATTGACCGGTACCTGTCGCAAACAGCGTGAGCTGTGGTGGCAGCTATTCGCTGCGTTCAATAAAGATTTCGACACGCCGGTTCTTGGCGCGTCCTTCAGGTGTCGTGTTGGGAGCGATCGGCGCGTCCGCGCCCTTGCCCTCGACGTCGACACGCGAACCATCCGTCAGGCCGGGCTTCAGCGCCGCGGCGACCGCCTTGGAGCGCTCGACCGACAATTCGAAGTTCGACGGGAAGCGCACGGTGCGGATCGGCGAACTGTCGGTATGGCCGACAACCCGGATTCGCCCCGGCTCCTTGTCGAGGGTTGCAGCGACCCGGACCGCAATCGGCTTGAAGCCGTCGAGGATGGTGGCCTGGCCCGACGAGAACAGTGCGAGGTCACAGACCCTGATCACGATGAAGCTCGCGGTCTGGTCCGCGGTCATGGCGCAGGCGGTATTCTCCTTGGCGAGCGCGTTGCGGATGCGCTGCAACTGGGTGATGCGGTCCGGCTGTGGTGGCGGAGGCGGTGGTGATGGCGGCGGCGGCGCGATCACCTTGCGTTTGAGCTCGATCGGATCAGTTGGATGCAGGGCCAGCGCCACCTCGGCGGCATTCTCTGACCGGCCGGCCAGCAGTGTGCGCAAGACGAAATAAGAGCCCGTCAGCAGCGCGGCGGCCACGGCCGCTACCAGCCAAACCGGAACACGGAGGCGCTGCCGGCGAGCCGCCAGCGCCTGCCCCCGCCAGTTCGGCGACAGGTCGCTCATCGTCTTGGGACGGACCCGGCGCAGCGTTTCATACAGGTTGCGCTGGATCACCTGTAGGTTGGCGAGCCCACCCGTCGATGTGCGGTGAATGCCCTGGAAGCCGAGCGCGAGGCAGGCATGCTGCAATTCGAGCACCGGATAATTGACCAGCGGATCAACCTTCAAATGGTCAAGGATCTCGAAGAAGCGGACACCGCCCACCCGCTCGCCGAAGAACCGGCTCAACATCGAGTATTGCGTCCAGACGTGGCGCTCCTCGGTCGGGATATGCTGCACGATATCGTCGGCGGTGGCGCACAGGATATATTTTGCCGTATTGGCCTGGTGCTCGGAGATGCCCGCCGAACGGATGTCCTTCTCGAAGAATTTTATGGCATCGGCCACTTGTTCCATCAGACTTGCGAATGAAGCGCGCATAAGCGCCACCCGCAAGCGGCCTAGCAGTTGCAGCAAGGGCCCTGCGGCGCGCATCACCGGATTGGCGTTCGGCGCGACCAGATCGTCGACGCGCAGAGGCGGTCCGGGCGGCAGCATCGCTTGCTGCGCGGAGGGTTGCGTCGGGGTCGATATCCATTCCTCCGACGGGTGGCTGGTTGGTGCGGCGGCGTAGCTCGGGCCTTGCGGAACCGGGGAAAACGATGACGACGGTGCGGCGCCGGGAGACGGCACGGGCGACGGCGAATAGGCAGGGCGTGCCGCAGGCCCTTCTCCCGCCGGCGGCTGGGCGGCAGGCGCCGGCGGCAATTTCCCGCCGGGATTGGGACGGATGATCGTCCGCTCCCCCCGACCGAATGGATTGACCGGCTTGTCCCTGTCGCTCATGGCCTATCTTCCAGGATCGCCCAAAGGTACAGTTCAAGCTCCGGCCAGTCGCCGGAGAAGTGCATCCCGATCGAGGCCGCCGTGCTGAACTCGGGCCACAGCGGCGACTTGCGATCGAGATAGAAATAGACGTGATCGGTGATGGCCCGGATGTGCGGCGGCGGGGTCGGCAAGTGCACCAACGTCAACCCCGGCAAGTTGGCGTGCACGATCTCGTTCATCTTGGTGTTCGGGCCGACCTTGAACAGATGCGGGAAATCGTTCTGGATTTCCACGAGCGGCCGCCGTGCCGCAACTTCGAGCACCAAGGTCGCATTCCGGAATAGCGCCCGATCGCGGATCGGCGACACGAATGCATTCTGTGCACGCTCGATGATCTCAAGGCGGATCGCCCGCCGGCCAAGCCGCGCGCTCAGGAAGTCCTGGATGTCGCTTACCAAGGGGGTGAAAATGTTTTCGAGGTCATCATGATCGTATGCCCGATAGTTGCGTGCGCGGCGTTCCGGCGTGGCAAACGTCGCAAGCTCACCGGCGAACCTCAGCAACTCCTCGTACAGCCGTTCGGGATGAATACTTCCGGAGCGCTGAAAATGGGTCAGCACGGGAATGGTGCGGTTGAGGACCTGCAGCACCAGATAGTCCACGCTCTGCAATCCGCCTCCGGACGATGGATCGACCGCGTAGCGTGCGAGCTCATCGAGCTTGGTCTCGACCCAGCCGATGATGCGATTGAGCCAGCCCTCGATGATCGGATGTGCGGCGCAGACCAGCATCGGCGGCACGAACTTGTCATCGAACAGCACGTTCTTGTCACGCACCTCCAGAATGCGCGCGATGCCGAGGCCCATGTATCCTGGCTTGCTGGTCTTGCGCAATTCGAATGACAACCGCGGATAGGCGATGTCGATCTCTTCCTCGATGCGCAGCGTGGAGGTCGAGTCGATGAAAGTCTCCGAAGTGCGAACATAGCGGCTGGCGCTGTCGGTCCGATCTTCGTCCACTTCGCGCGTGTTCGGTGCGGCGACGGGCATCATCAACCAAACGATCTGGCCGGCAGCCGAATCCGGCACCTCTATCGCGTCCGGGATCGGGCTGTCCGCTGGGATGTCGAATGGCGTGCCATCTGGCATGACGCCGGAGGCGTTGCGCACCGCAAATTTACTCTGTTCAGTGAGGTCCGTGTTGATCTCGAGCTGGGCAAATCCCCAAGGGTATGGCGTCGTGTAACGAACGCGCTTTTCCAGCAAGTGCTCGACATAGCGATCATTCTGCTGCAAATGGTGCGGCCGCAGAAACAGACCTTCCGACCAGAAAACCTTGCTGTACCAAGACATTCCTACATCCACATTAGCAATGTCGGCGACCGGACGGCCGCCGCTAGTTCACTTTGCACCGCTTTTGTCGGAGCGGTCGTAATAGTCGGAGAAATACAGCATAAAGGTATCGATCGGCGCGCTGTTGTCGCGGCCGAGATGCGCCTTCCAGCGCGTCATGAACTCATCCCACAATTTGCTCTTGTTCGAACCGAGCCAGGATTTGGCCCCGCGCTGAAGCTCGAGCTCGCGCGCAATGAGGGTCGGATCGATGCCGGTGATGAGCTCGTGAACGGCGTGCTGCATCGCCATGTACGTCTTCAACTGATGTGATTTGAGGTCGCTGAAACCCTGCGCAAAGGCGCGTTGCGCGTCGAGATAGCTCCTCGTCTTGGGCCCGAACAAAATCCGCATTGCATCTTCCGAGGTCGGCGAGAATTTCAGCGGGTTGTTCTCAATCGCCTGAACGGTGGTCTGGCTGGTGCTGCGCGTCAGCTGCTTGGCCTGAGTTCGCGCTTGCAGCAGCGCCATCAGATTGTCCACGGTCATGCGCAAGATGCTACCAAGCTGTCCGGCGAGCTCGGCATCGGTCGTGTTGGCAAAGAAATTGTCGGGCAATCCGGCGGCGCGTGCCACCAGCCGCGCGAAGTCGGCACCGCCGGCCGTCATGGCGGGCGCCGGCGTTTCGTCCATCGCCTGCGCCGGTCGCGACGGCTCGACATATGGCGGTGGCGGCGGCTGGACGGGCGCCGCTTCAGCATCGGCCCACACCGAGGGCCGGCGCGGGGTCGGCATCGCGGGCGGCGGTTCGATGGGGGCTTTCGGTGCGGCGACCGGGCCGTCGGCCCAGCTCATGTCGTCCTGCGCGGAAGACAGGTACGGCGACGTCGGCGGTGGTCGTCGAAAGGGATCCACGCCCGGCGACGGGACGCTCGCCGCCCAATCCAGAAACTCCGGATTGACGGGTCGCGCCGCCTCGCGCGGCTTCTTCAATTGCTGCGGATCGATGGGCGGCGGTACGTCGCGATCGGCCGCCCACAATTCCTGATAATCGGCATTTTGCTGGACGAGAGGAACGTGCTGCTGTGCCTCGCGGTCCTGCGGATGCCCGCCCGCCTCATCCTCCAGTGAAACCCCGATGATGTAGTGGCCAATGGTGAGCCGGTCTCCGTCACGCAGCCGGTGCGGTGCCCGCATTCGCTGGTCGGCGCCATTGAGAAAGGTGCCGTTCGTCGAGACGTCATGCAGCCAATAGCCGCCATCGCGAAAATGCACCTCGCAATGCTTTCCGGAGATCGTCCGAGCCGGATCAGGCAACGTCCAGTCAAGATGACGGTCACGGCCAATATCGACCGAGCGCCTGCCGGTGACCGTAAATGATACAGGGCCACCGTCCGGAAGGTTCGATTCGTTCTCGATATTGAAGCGAAGCACCATCTCTTCGTCTCGTTAGCGCGGCGGGCGCGGTTCGCCGCGTGCCAACTGAATACCATCCTCTAGGCATGCCGTCATTATCCGGTCCCGGGACTCGCGGGGGAGCCGGCAAAGGGCGATCAGCAGGGCCGCGCGTACCGCGCGTGCAGCTTGATCGGGCTTGGCCTCGACCGGCGCAAATTCCGCCGGGACCACGCTTCCGCCAGACCATCCGGCCGCCAGCGCAAGCCATGTCGCCGGCTGTTCCGGATCGTTGGCGTTGCCGACGGCCAACGCCTTGTTCCGGGACTGCTCGTCGGGCTGCCTGACCCAGGCATCGACGTAGTTCAGCGACCTGGCGTCGTTGGCATCGAAATGGTCGAACATCCGCCGTAACGAGCGGCATCCCCAGGCAACGGCGACGCGCCGGGGCAGCAGATAAGCGCAGAAGGAGACGGCCCCGTTCCAATTGCACGCATCGGTGGCGTCCTGCAGGAAATCGAGTGAAGGCATGTCGGGCTCGGCCCTGCCGACGTCATGGCGCGCCATTGGGTAGGCCTGAAAGAGATCCCGCACCGCACCGAACCTAACTTGGCTCATAGCACTCAACCGACAAGGGTTGGCAGGCCGTGGGCACCCAGCGGGCCCCCGGCTGTTAGCGCCATGGCTCCCTGCGCCGTCATCGCGATGGTCGGCGCGTTGATGACGATGCCCCCAGGCGTCAGGATAATCTGGCTGGGGCCGACCTGCAGCGTGATGTTGACGCTGGCCATGAGCGTGATGGTTAGGCCTGCGGTGACCGACTGATCCATCGCCATACTGATATGCTGACCGCCCAACTCGATATCGAGCTTGTCGTTGCCATTGACGAGGGTCGTCTTGCGGGTGTCGCCGCCGAGCGCGGCTTCGCCGATGGTCCGCGTCTCGGTATCGCGGACCGTCACGTCATGGTCTTTCTCGGCATGCACCGTGATCTTCTCGGAGCCCTTCTTGTCCTCGAAATTCCACTCATTGTAGCCGCCGCCGCCCTTGGTCGAATCGGACTTCAATCCCGCGATCGTCTTCTTAGACGGCAGGTCATAGGGCAGCTTGTACTCGTCGTTATAGACGGTGCCGATGATCAGGGGCCGGTCCGGATCGCCTTCCAGAAATTCGACGACCACTTCCTGTCCGACGCGCGGAATGATCTGACCGCCCCATTTCTTGCCGGACCAGACCTGAGCAACGCGCAACCGGCAAGACCGCTTTTTCTTCCGGTCCCAGAAAAACCGTACATAGATTTCGCCGAGGTTTTCGACGTCGATCTCCTCGCTCGAATTGTCGTCCTTGGTTACCACCTTGGCGGTCTGGACACCATTAATCCTTGGCTTCGGCGTCAACATCGGCGCCCGGAACGGACGGTCGCTCGGCAAGAACTCGTAGCTCCCGAAATAGACGTGCTGACCGGCGTCGCTGGGACCACCCGTGCGGTAAGATTCGATCGAGAACGAATGGGTGGCTCGTACCACCAGATATTCGACGTTCTGCGAGTCCTTGTGATGCTTCTCGAGTTTAGTCAATCCACCGGGGAACAGGTTGACTGCATCACCGTTGCCGCGGCGCCGCCGGTCCATGGCTTGCTCGGACTGAAGCTGGATCTTCGCGTAGCGCTCGCCGTCGGATTTTTCCTTGAACTTCCCCGGATAGTCGTAAAATTCCATTTCTGATCGGGAGTAATGCTCGTTGCCCTTGGCGTCGCTGATCATCTGCGCGTTGGGCTTCTGGTAATTGTAATCGTTGAGCTCGACCTTGCCGGTCCGAAACCTGCGCTCCGAGACCCATTCGTAGATGTGTTGCTCGCCTCGCCGGTCGGCACCCGTCAGCGGTATGTATGGGATCGAGGCGAGTCCATTGATCGGACTGTGCGACGATTTTGAGTCCGCCAGTACCAGCGTGTGCTTGCCGCCCTCGTGCTTGAAGAAGTAGTAGATGCCGTGCTGCTCCATCAATCGGCAAACGAAATTCAGATCGGTTTCGCGGTACTGAACGCAATATTCGAGCTTCGGACAGGAACCTTCCTCGGTCAGCTTCGATTCGTAGTCGGTGAAGCCGCGATCGTTGAAGACCTCCTTGATGATGTCGGGCGCCTTCTTGTCCTGGAATATCCGGCAATCGGTGGTTCGCGATAGCAGCCATAACCAGGGCCGAAGCACGATTCTGTAGCTGAAATAGTCGTTCTTCACCCCAAGCCATTGCGCTTCGGTGAGAATGCCGCTGAACTCGCGCTCCTTCTCATGAAGCTTTATCTTCAGCGTGCACTGCTGACCGATTGCGCGGTCGAAGTCGAGATCGGCGTCCTCACTGAGACATTCGATACGATACTCGAAGAGTTCGCTGAGACCTTCCGAAGCCTCGTATCCGACGAAAACCAGAACGTCCTTGCCGAGTGGCGTCTTGAGCTCGCAGAGGCGGGTATCTTGGGTAAGCTGGCCCATGTGGGCGTTAAACTCCCTCGTCGGCCGCATGATCGGCTCCAAAGAGCAGATCAGACGGTCATGCAAGAACCACGGACATCTGGCCGCTGCTGGCAGGCCGGTAAGTCCGTCCGGGGTTGGCATCCTAACGCGCCACAGCAGCCGTACAGAACCACCCAGGCCTTCAAGTAGTCGCCTCCAAGAGCTTGCTGGTTCACGCGAAACTGTCATGATCACCGGGAATGAACCGGGACCGCCAGGCATCTGACCCATAAGACAATCGGATCATAGTCCCTCCCGCGCTCCAGGGTACGTCACGGGGTTCGGCGGGGGCCCAGCAGATGGACGATCATGCTCGACGTCGCCTCCTTGACCCAGCCCGTAGCCGCGGACGATCCCTGCGGGCCCGATCTCGACGCAAGTGGGGACGTTCAGTACCTCAACTTCTTCGCAGGTGCGGAATCGCTGCTTCCGATGTCGTACTTCGAGGTGGTCAACGCCAATGGAGATCGCGGGCGCTTCGATCCGAAGGCCATCGACGTCGCGGGCCAGTTTGCGGCCGCACGACCTCTTCTGGCGCGCACCCGCGATCTGCGTTTGAACATGCTGCTGGCCAAGTTCTCCATCCTCAACCGGGATCTTGACGGCTTTCTCAATTGCCTGAAGGCGACGACCACGTTGCTTAGGGAGCAGTGGGAAGCTGTACATCCGAGGGCCGAAGACGGCGACTACGCTCTTCGCGCAGTCACGATCGAAGCGATCGACGTGTTTCCGACCGTGATCAATCCCCTCCAATTCCTGCCGCTGATCGAAAATCGCAGACAGGGGACCCTCAACTACCGTGCCTATCAGGTTGCCAAGGGAGAAATTCCCGCTGGTGGCGCCGACACTGACGGTCCCGATCTTGCAATGATCGAGCGGATCATTGACGACACAGATCTCGAGACCCTGAGGGCGGTGAGTGCACGTTGTTCGGCAGTCGCTGCCGAAATTGCAGGCATCAAGACGATCTGGCACGAAAAGTTGAACTCGGGGCAACCCATCAGCCTCGACAGGGTCTCCGGCGTCGTCAATGGCATGGCCGCCTGGCTTGCGGGTCTCGTCGCGGAGCGTGACCCGAGCGCCGTTGTGGCTGCGCCGTCAGACGACGCTGAACTATCCGACACGCAACACCCGATTGAGGCAACCGGTGCGCTGGCGTCGTCGGGGCAGGCCACCGCGGCACTTGCCGCCGCCGCGGACTATTTCGCCCGAATGGAACCGTCGAATCCCGCCCTGCTGCTGGTGCGTCAGGCGCAGGAGATGGTTGGTAAATCTTTTATCGAAGTGATGCGAATGCTGGTGCCCGCCCACGTAGAGAGCGCCGCGATCAATATCGGGCGAGACAAGTTCTTCGACCTGCCCATCGAACGGATGGCGGAGCTTGCCACCCCATCCTCGTCCGGGATCGAGAGCGAAGTTCAAGATACTGTTTTCTCTGCAGAAAATAGAGCACAGGCCTTGGGCATGCTGGCCAAAGTGGCCGCATTTTTCCGGACCGCAGAACCGTCGAGCCCTATTCCCTTTTTGGTCGACCGCGCGCGCGAACTGGCACAGCGAGACTTTCTCAGCCTTTTGAATGACGTCCTGCCCGAGGGCGCGCTCAAGACAATCGACAAATCGTATTGAACCCGCATTTCGCTCGACGTCACTAACAGGACATACAGATTTTGCCGACCGCAAGTTGAGCTGCTCTTGTAACCTGCGTCGCGGCAAACCGGCTTCTCAATGATTTCGCAAAGAGGGGAACCATGGCTACCGACAGCGGTCAAAAATTCATCCGTCGTAACCGCGCACCGCGCGTTCACATCACTTACGAAGATCCCTACGACGCTGAGCGGCTGATCGAGTTGCCGTTCGTGATGGGCGTCCTTTCCGACCTTTCCGGCAACAACGCTGGCGTGGAGAAACCCAAGGTCGAGGAGCGCAAGTTCCTCGAATTCGACATGGACAATTTCGACAACCGCATGGCGGCCATCCAGCCCGGGGTGACAGCCCGCGTGGCCAACCGCCTAAGCGAAGCGGCCGACGAGAAGATTTCCGTCAGCCTGCGCTTCAACAAGATGGCCGACTTCTCACCCGTAGCGGTCGCCCGACAGGTTCCAGCCACGGCCAAGCTGCTGGAGGCCCGCGAACAGCTCGCCAACCTGCTCCGCTACATGGACGGCAAGGTGGCTGCCGAGGATCAGCTGAAGAAGCTCCTTAGCGATCCGCAGCTGATGGCCGCGCTGAAAGAACGGACAGCGAGCCAACCGACCGAACCCGACGCCGAGAAATAGAAATAAAGAGAAGGACTGGGGACCATGGCAAAAGAAGCTGGTCAAAAGGCGAACGTCACTCAGGTCGGGACCGCCGAGGCCGACGAGTTTGCGAACCTACTCAAGCAGAGCTTCAAGCCCCGCACGGAACGCGCTGCGACCGAAGTCGAGAATGCGGTATCCACGCTCGTTCAGGAGGCGTTGAAGGACACGAGCGTCATCAAGTCGGATGTCCTCGACACCATCGAGGAGATGATCGCGCGGATCGACCAGAAGCTCACCGCGCAGATGAACGAGATTCTTCATGCGCCCGAGTTCCAAGCGATCGAAAGCGCCTGGCGCGGCCTGCATTACCTCGTCTTCAATTCCGAGACGGACGCCAATCTCAAGATTCGCGTGATGAATATCTCCAAGACCGAGCTCTATCGCAACCTGCGGCTATATCCAGACGCCCGCTGGGACCAGAGCCCGCTGTTCAAGCAGGTCTACGAGTACGAATTCGGCCAGTTAGGCGGCGAGCCGTTCGGCTGCTTGATCGGCGACTACTATTTCAGTCATCTGCCGACCGACGTGCAGTTGATGCGTGATCTCAGCAAGGTCGCCGGCGCCGCGCACGCTCCCTTCTTCGCCGGAGCCGAGCCCACGCTGATGGGCATGGATTCATGGACCGAGTTGTCCAATCCCCGCGACATCGGCAAGGTGTTCGACACGCCGGAATACGCGGCCTGGAAAGGTCTCCGCGATCAGGATGACTCGCGCTATCTCGGCCTTTGCATGCCGCGAGTGCTGGGTCGCCTTCCCTACGGCGCTAAGTCGGAGCCGGTGGAAGAATTCGCCTTCGAGGAAGAAACCGACGGGCATACCGGCGACAAGTACGGTTGGATCAACGCCTCCTACGCGATGGCTGTCAACATCAATCGCGCCTTCAAGGAGTTCGGCTGGTGCACCCGCATCCGCGGTGTTCAGTCCGGCGGCGAGGTCATCAACCTGCCCACGCACACTTTCCCGACCGACGACGGCGGCGTGGACCTGAAATGTCCAACCGAGATCGCGATCAGCGATCGTCGCGAGCATGAACTCGCCAAGGCGGGTTTGATCCCGCTGATCCATCGCAAGAACACCGACAAGGCGGCTTTCATCGGTGCGCAGTCGCTCTACAAGCCGAAGAAGTATTTCGGCGAGAAAGGCGTGGATGCAACCGCGTCTGACAACCTGTCGTCACGTCTGCCCTACATGTTCGCAGTGTCCCGCTTTGCGCACTATCTGAAGTGCATGGTTCGCGACAAGATCGGATCCATGAAGGAAAAGGATGAGCTGACGGTCTGGCTGCAAACCTGGATCAACGAGTACGTTGATGCCAACCCAGCCCTATCGTCAGAAGCTCAGAAAGCGCGCAAGCCGCTGGCCGCAGCGAAGGTCGAGGTCATAGCAAACGAGGAGAACCCGGGATATTACAACGCACGCTTCTTTCTCCGTCCACACTTCCAACTCGAAGCGATGGACGTCGGCCTCAGTCTTGTGTCGCGCCTACCAGGCCCGAGCTCCTGACGCCACATCATCGCAACTGTCAATTGCAGATTTTTGAGAGGACTAAGCTATGGCTGTCGATATTTTCTTGAAACTCGATCCCATCAAGGGCGAGTCGCTGGATGACAAGCACAAGGACGAGATTGATGTATTGAGCTGGTCGTTCGGCGAAAGCCAGGCCGGTACATTCCACAGCGGATCCGGAGGCGGCGCCGGCAAGGTCAACATCCAGGATCTCCACTTCACGCACTTCGTGGACAAGGCCACCCCGGAATTGTTTAAGGTCTGCGCGAACGGAAAGCACATCGAAACGGCGATCCTGACTGTGCGCAAGGCTGGCGAGAACCCGCTGGAGTATCTGAAGATCGAGATGAAGCACGTCCTGGTCTCCAGCGTGTCGACCGGCGGATCGCACGGCGAAGAGCGCCTAACCGAAAACGTGAGTCTGAACTTCGCCAAGGTCAAGATGACCTACAAGACCCAGACGGACAAGGGTGCCGCCGGCGCCTCGCCGACCTTCGGCTGGGACGTTCCTGCCAACAAGGAATGGGCATGATCTTCGGCCCCTCGCCTGGCGCCGGTTGCCAATAGCGGTCACCGGCGCCATGCGGCGATATCCCAAATTGCATCCTTCGAATGGCCCCGGTTACGGCCGGGTGCCTGGCCACGATACGTCAAGTGCGACGCCGATTGCCGCCTTCGAAGCGGCATAGGCGCCGAACGTCATGGGGACCAGATTGACGCTTACGCCAAAAAAGGATCGGCTCTCTCCGCCGCTGATGCTCGCCTTTCGCGCGGCGCATGAAGCGCGTGATGCGCGCAAGAAGCTCGATCTGCGCGATCAGTCCGGTGAACGGATTATCGCAGGCCGGCGCAGCACAGGACGCCATCCGATCTCGGAGGCACTCCTCCGGCGCGAGGTCTCCCATGACGTCGAAACGCTCCTCAATACGATCGCTCTCGAATCGACGCTAGACATGAGCGGCCGGGATTGCGTACGAACGTCGATTCTGAACTATGGCTTTCCCGACATCGCCAATCGTTCGATCGACGAGGTCACGGACGACGAGCTCAGCAACTCGCTGCGCACCACACTGCTCAATTATGAACCAAGGCTCGATCGCAAGACAATCCGGGTCCGCCGCGACGCCTCGATCGGACCCGAGCAGCTCAAGCTGCGCTTCATCGTTCACGCCGATCTGAAAGCTGAACCGCTCAACGTTCCCGTGGAATTCGTCGCCGACGTCGAGCTCGACAGCGGCGATATCCAGATCAACCGACTTTAGCATGAATCGCGAATTCCTGGACTTCTACAATCGCGAATTGTCCCTGCTGTACGAGCAGGCAGGAGATTTCGCCGAGGAGTATCCCGGCATCGCTGAACGCCTGGGCGGCCTGATCAGAGACCGCTCGGATCCGATGATCACCGGGCTACTGGAAGGCGCGGCGTTTCTTGCCGCCCGTGTCCAGTTGAAGCTAAAGCACGAATTTCCGGAATTCACCTCGAATCTGCTGGAACAGCTGGTTCCGAACTACCTTGCCCCTACCCCGTCGGCCATGCTGGTCGCAGCAGGACCGCCCTATGCCGACCCGGCGCTGCGCGACGGCAAAAAGATCGCGCGCGGCGCCTATTTCGACGCCACCTACCGCGAGAGAGAGCGAAGCCTCGCCTGCCGATTTCGACTTTGCCGCGATATCACGCTCTGGCCGTTCGACATCACAGGCGCCGAATACTTCTCGACGGCGGGCGCGCTGCAGGCACTCGGAATCCCGGTCGGAGGCGACGTCATCGCCGGACTCAGGCTGTCGTTGACCCACCGCACCGCGGCCCAGGTTGACGAGGAACTGTCGGATGCAGAGGCTCGGACAAAGCCGGAAACCTGGTTTGCGGGCTGCCGCATGAGCGAGCTCCCGATCTATCTCGTCGGTGCGGAATCAGATGGCATAGCGCTCTACGAACAACTGATATCGAATTGCAAGGGCGTCTACTTCCGACATCTCGACGATTTCGGCGATCCGGTGGTGACGCGCGCACCGCACGACTGCGTGCAGCAGATCGGTTTCGACGAAACCGAGTCGCTGTTTCCGCACGACAACCGCGTCTTTCGCGGCTCAGAGCTGCTCCGGGAATATTTCATGTTTCCGCGCAAGTTCCTTGGCGTTCACTTGACCGGACTCCGCAGCGTGATGCCGCGCCTGCGCAGCAAGTCGATCGATATCGTCTTCGCCTTCGATGAACACAATTCTCGGCTCGCCGCCGCGGTGCGTTCCGATAGCTTCAGGCTCTACACCGCACCGGCGATCAATCTGTTCGAGAAGACGAGTGATCGAATCCCCGTCAAGTCGAACACCCACGAATATCACGTGGTGCCGGATCGCAGTCGCTATCTCGAATACGAGCCGCACCAGGTCCTCGAAGTCTACGCGCATTTCCCGGCGGAGAAGGACAAGCGGCTGGTACGCCCGCTGTATTCGGCAAGCGTCGACCAAACCAGCGCACAGGGGCTTTACTTCACCGTCCGCCGCCTGCCCCGGCGCCGCACGGTGGAAGAGAAGACGTACGGCTCATCTTCCGATTACACCGGGACGGACATGTTTCTATCGCTGCTCGAGCCCGGCGAATTGAACGGGCAGAACTCGGCCGCCGAGCTCAGCGTCCGAGCGCTGTGTTCCAATCGGCACCTCACTGAGCACCTGCCGGTCGGCGCGAGCGGCGCCGACTTCCACCTGCTGGACGACACGTCCCTCGACCTGGTGTGCGTTGCTGGTCCAACCCGGCCGCGCGAGCCGGTGGTCGCCCAGTTGCGCAGTCGCAGCGAAATCGCCAACAGCGGGATCGTCAGTTGGCGGCTGATCAACATGCTGAGCCTGAACTATCTCGGCCTCGTCGAGCGCAACGGCGGCAAGAACGCAGGAGCGCTACGCGAGATGCTGTCCCTGTTTGCCGACCAGTACGACGACGCCACCGAACGCAAGATCCGGGGCGTGCGCAGCATCGAAAGCCGGCCCGTCGTGCGACGGGTGCGGGAGCGCACCGGGAGCGGTGCCGCGCGCGGCCTGGAGATCACTGTCACACTTGACGAGAAGGCGTTCGAGGGGAGCGGCGTGTTCCTGCTCGGAGCTGTGCTGGAGCGCTTCTTCGCCGACTATTCAGGCTTCAACACCTTCACCCAAACGATCGTCTCGACGCCGGAGCGTGGCGAGATCATGCGGTGGCCACCGCGCATGGGCACGCGGAGACCACTGTGACGCTGATCGACCAGATGAAGACCGAACCCTGGCGGTTCGATTTCTTCAATACCCTGCGTCAGCTCGAGCGAGCCAATCCGGATCGACCTCGGATCGGTGACAGCGCCGCCCGCCGCGAGGAGTACGTCGATCTCGGCCAAGTGCCCTACCTCGAGTTCCCTGCCTCTAATCTTGCCGTAGTCGACGACCAGAATGGCCGGCTCAGAATCCTCGTCAAGTTTCTCGGCCTCCTGGGTCCGCAAGGTGCGCTGCCACTTGCCACGACCGATGAAAGTCTGAGCTGGTGGCTGATGCGGGACGACGCCTTCCCGCGCTTTCTTGACCTGCTCAACGGCCGGTTCCTGCAGCTCTTCTTTCGTGCCTGGGCCGACGCCCGGCCGATCGCGCAGCACGACCGTCCCGCGGATGATCGCTTCATCGCCTATGTCGGCTCCTTCGCCGGCCTCGGCTCAGACGTTTTCGCCAATCGGGACACCGTACCCGACATGGCGAAGCTCAGCTTCGTCGGACTGGTCGCCCCGAGGACGAAATGTGCGTCACGGCTGACGCGGTTCTTGCAGGGACTGTTCGACGTCAAGGTCGAGATCGACGAGTTTGTCGGCACTTGGCTTGCGTTCGATCCAAGTCACTGCAGCCGGCTCGGCGAGGCGCATGCCAGCCTCGGTCGGGACGCGCTTCTCGGCTCACGCGTGTTCAGCGTCGAAGACAAGATCAGGGTTCGGGTCTTCGTCAAGAATTTTGTCCAGTACGAGCAGTTCCTGCCGACCGAAGCGCGCAACTTGTCGGAGCCGCTGGCCGACGCCGTTTTCTTCTACGTTGGCGACGAACTGGAGTGGGAGGTCGAGCTCGCCATTCCAGCAGGAGAGGTCGTCCCCGTCAGACTAGGGCAGAGCGGACGGCTTGGATGGACCACCTGGGTCTCCCCGAACTGGACCTCCACTGAAGAATATCGCCGCGATGCCCGCTTTCAGCTCGGGGAGCGCCTGCGAGCCCGCCGGAACGCCGCAGCCGATGCCTCGGCAATTTGAACCTATCGACCGCGCCGATCGTCCCAATGTCATGGGATTCGCGCCAATTTCCGTTGGGTGTCAAACATCGGCGGAGCAATTGAGCAGGAGGGGCCGCCGTGACCGACATCAGTATTGAAGCCGTAACGGGCAAACTGAACCGCGCCGGTTACGACGCCTTCATACAGGCTCTTCGCCATGCCAAGAGCGCCGGGAACCGCAACGTCGAGCTTGCGCACTGGCTGTTTCATATCCTGCAGCAGGAGCGCACAGACGTAAGCCTCTCGGTGGACCATTACAAGCTCGACCGGGGGCGGTTGCTGTCGGAACTTGCCGGCGCGATCAACGGCTTTCGGAAGAACGAAACAGACATGCCGGGTATCGCCAATCCGGTCATCGATCTCCTCGATCGTGGCTGGCACTACGCCACGCTCTTTTTCGGCGAAACCCAGATCCGCACCGGCCACCTGCTCGTGGCTGGGCTGAAGTCGAACGACATCCGTCGCGCGCTGAACAACCTCTCCCAGGAATTCGCCAAGGTCAACGTCGAAGCATTGGCCGCCGAGCGTCGCGCCATCTGGGCCGGCTCCGACGAGGAGACCATGCGGCCCATGGACGGCTCGGGTCTTGTAGGCGCTGGCACGGACGGCGCGGATCAGACCAGCCCGAAAGGCACGACACCGCTCGACCGTTTCTCGCAGGATCTCACAGCGAAGGCCAAATCGGGCGAGATGGACCCGATCCTGGGGCGGGACGAAGAGATTCGCCAGTTGATAGACGTTCTGATGCGAAGGCGGCAAAATAATCCGATTCTTACCGGCGAAGCCGGCGTCGGCAAGACGGCGGTGGTGGAAGGATTCGCGCAACGCATCGCCGCCGGGGACGTGCCGCCGCCGCTGCGCAATGTCCGGCTCTGCGCCCTCGACATCGGCTTGATGCAGGCCGGCGCCTCGATGAAGGGCGAGTTCGAGCAGCGGCTGCGCTCGGTGATCGACGAGGTGCAGAGCTCGCCCACCCCGGTCATCCTTTTCATCGACGAAGCCCATACCTTGATTGGCGCCGGCGGTGCAGCCGGCACCGGCGATGCGGCAAACCTCCTGAAACCTCCACTCGCCCGTGGCACGCTGCGCACGATCGCAGCTACAACCTGGGCAGAGTATCGCCAGTACATCGAGAAGGACCCGGCGCTCGCGCGACGCTTCCAGCCGATCCAGATCGACGAACCGGATGTCGAGACCTGTTGCGTGATGCTGCGCGGCCTTCTTGGCCCAATGGAAAAGCACCACGGTGTCCGCATTTCCGACGCCGCAATCATTGCAGCCGTCAACCTCTCGCACCGCTACATTCCCTCCCGACAGCTGCCGGACAAGGCCGTCAGCCTGCTCGATACCGCCTCGGCCCGCGTGGCGATCAGCCAGAGCGCCACGCCGGCCCTGATCGAGGACACGCGTGTCGCGATCACGGCTCGCGAAGCTGAGAAATCCGCGCTGGTCAGCGACCGCGATCTGGGCATCGAGGACGGCGAGCGCGTCGCTACGATCGACAGCGATATCGCCGCGTTGAAAGAAAAGCTAACCGCGCTGGAGGCCGACTGGGCCAAGGAGCAGGAGCTCGTCAAGGACATCCGCAGCATTCGTGACATCCTGTCCGAGCCCAAGGAAGATCAAGATTCAGATGCAAAACGAGCGGAGCTGCGCGGCAAATTCGAGACGCTGGAGGGGATCAATCCGGAAAAACGGATGGTCTATGCCCATGTGGACCAGCAGTCGGTAGCGTCCGTCGTGTCCGACTGGACCGGCATCCCGGTTGGTCGGATGATGCGGGACGAGATCGAAACCGTGCTCAAGCTACCGGAGATCCTCAACCGCCGCGTCGTCGGCCAGTCCCACGGGCTGACGATGATCGCCAGACGTATCGAGACCAGCCGCGCCAAGCTGGACAACCCGTCGAAGCCGATCGGCGTTTTCATGCTGGCCGGACCATCCGGCGTCGGAAAGACCGAGACCGCGTTAGCGCTTGCCGAGACGCTCTACGGCGGCGAGCAGAACATGATCACGATCAACATGTCGGAGTTCCAGGAGGCGCATACCGTCTCGACCCTGAAGGGAGCACCTCCCGGTTACGTCGGCTACGGAGAAGGCGGCCGCCTCACCGAGGCGGTCCGGCGCAAGCCATACAGCGTCATCCTGCTCGACGAGGTGGAGAAGGCCCATCCCGACGTCCATGAGATCTTCTTCCAGGTGTTCGACAAGGGAGTCATGGAGGACGGCAACGGACGACGGATCGACTTCAAGAACACCTTGATCATCCTGACGACCAATGTCGGTACCGATCTGATCATGGGGCTGTCCCGCGATCCAAAGTACCGCAATGAACCGGAAGAGCTCGCGAAAATGCTCAGGCCGGAACTGCTCAAGGTATTTCCGGCGGCTTTGCTCGGGCGTATCGTCTCGATCCCCTACTTCCCGCTCTCGGACGAGATGCTCGGCGGCATCGTCCGGCTGCAGCTCGACCGCATCGGCCGTCGGCTACGCGATAATCACAACGCGGCCTTCAGCTACGACGACACCGTCGTTGAGCACATCGTGTCAAGCTGCAACGATCCGGATTCCGGCGGGCGCATGATCGACAACATCATCGCCAACACATTGCTGCCGGAGCTGTCGCGCGAGTTCCTGAGAAAATCACTTGCCAAGGAAGAGATCAAGCAGACGCGCGTCTCAATCGCGAACGACAAGTTCGCATATTCGTGGAACTGAGCACGATGAATGTTCACACTGAGCATCGCCCTTCGACGACCGGCCCAACACGGTACGACGAGGTCTACTATCCCGGCCACGTCTACGGGCTCACCCACCCCAACCATCTTGCAACGATTGCCGCCGTCTACGGCATGCAACCTGCGCCGGTCGAGTGCTGCCGAGTACTGGAACTCGGCTGCGGCGTCGGTGGCAATCTTCTGCCAATGGGCTTTCAATATCCGGACAGCGAGTTCGTCGGTGTCGACCTGAGCGGCGTGACGATCGAGCGCGGCCAGAAAAATATCGCGACACTTGGCCTGAGCAACATCAAGCTCCTCCATTGCGACATCATGAATGTCGATCCAAGCTTCGGACAGTTCGATTACATCATCGCGCACGGCGTGTACTCATGGGTGCCACCGCCCGTGCGTGAGAAGATGATGACGATCTTCAAGCAGAACCTGTCACCGCGCGGGATCTGCTACGTCAGTTACAATGCGCATCCGTTCTCGCACCTCCGCGACATGGCCCGCGACATGATGCGGTATCACACCCGCCGCCTCACCGGCATGAAGGAGAAGGTCGGACAGGCTCGCGCGATCCTGAAGTTCCTGAGCGAAGGCTCGAAGGCCAACACGGTTCACGGCGCGATCATGCGGGATCAGTACAACCGCGTTCTCAAGTCTCCCGACGAATTGTTGTTTCACGACGATCTCGACGATGGCGCGACCGCCTTCCTGTTGCACGAAGTCGCAGAGGATGCCGCCCAGCGTGGCCTGCAGTATCTGGGCGATTCCGATTTTTCGCGCCGCTATCTCGCCGGCTACTCCGAGGAGGTCCGTGCCACGCTGCAGCATTTCCCGGAAAGCGAGTTCATGGCACGCGACCAGTATCAGGATTTCATCGACGGCAACGGCTTCCGGCGCACCTTGTTTTGCCACGACAATGTTTCCCTCGACCGGCAGATCGACACAGATTTCGTCAGGCGGTACCACCTCTTGAGCACGACCAGCGCCGTCGATCCCGAAGCCTGTGTGACAGACGATTCTGCAATGGAATTCGAGATCCAGAACGGCAGCAGGATTACATTGACCAATCCCCTCCTGAAGGCAGCGCATCTGTGCCTCGGCCGCGCGTGGCCGCGCGCATTGTCATTCGGCGAGTTGCTGCACGGTGCGCGCGCGCTGCTGGATGGCCGTCACGCCGACGATGACGAACGGGTCCTGACGGAGGCGATGTACATCCTGTGCTGCAGCGGCGAGGTCTCCTTCCTGGTATCGCCGCCATTCCTGCTGAAGGAAATTACCGACCGGCCGCAAGCGAGCTTACTGGCCCGCAAACAGTCGCACACAAGTCCGCACGTCACCAACCTGCTCCACCAAACAGTGCAGTTGGAGGACGATCGAACCCGGCATTTCCTGCAATTGCTCGACGGCCTTCACACGATCGACCAGATCACGGCCGAGATGACCGAAGCATTTGGCTCCAGCATCCGGATCGAACAAAAAGACAAGGACGGAAAGCCAGTAGAGCCGCTGCTGCTTTCAACTCGAGAGAGCGTTGAACGCTCGCTTGCGATGGTCGGCAAGCTGGGCCTGTTGGTCGCCTGAGGCGATCGATCTCAACTCAAAGCGAGGCGCGAGACCACTGCGGTGGGCTGCGCGCGTTCGCGTGTCTCCGTCTCGTGCCTAATGATAGTGCGATATTCGGTGATGTTTCCGCGTCGGCGGCTTACGACCGTTGGCGGTCACCACAACATTGATAAGCTGCGAAAAAACCGGGGGATCGTGTGGTATGTGATTTTCGTCGGCCAGGATCAGCTGCAGCTTGTGACGACCCAGCGGCAGATTGATTTTGGCTTCGGTTTGACCCGCGCCAAAATGAAGATGGTTGAAATCATTGGGGATCGGCTGATCAAATGGCGGCAGGCTGGTATCGATCAGCAAATGGTGGTGCCCCGTATTCGCCTTTTCGAAGCCGGCGGGAGCAACGCCCATGCCGACCAGGCCGAAACGGACAACAGACGTTGGCGTGACGTACGCCCCGTCCACGGGATAGACAAAATAGACCTTCGCTCCGGAGGGCGATGGGTGACGTCCCGAATGCGGCGTGGCCTGGGCCGACGGGGCTGCAGCCTGATCGACGACGTGAACATGGATACGATCAGAGAACAGCGGCGGTGACGTCGGCACATGATTCTTGTCGCCCAACAGCAGCTGTAGTGTGTGGTCTCCCGGCGTGAGCGTAACTTCGGCTTCGGTCTGACCTGCACCGAAATGCAGATGATTGAAGTCGCTCGGAATGGGACTGTCCATCGGCGGCAGCTCGGCATCAATCAAGAGATGATGGTGACCGGAGTTTCCCTTGTCGGATCCGGCTGGCGCTACGCCCATTCCCTTCAAACCGAAATGAACGGTGAATTTCGTCGGGACGGTCTGCCCGTCCTTGATGTCCACGAAATAGACCGCAGCACCAGCAGGCGAGGTTGTAGGACCGCCGGCGGGCTTTGGCTGTGCATGCGCTGAGCCGAACGCTCCCGCTAAAATCAGGAGGGACGTCGTCATTGCGACCAAGGCTTTCGATACCATGAGAGACCCCCTAAGGCCGATAATTTGGAGCGCGGTGCGCTCTGGATTGAAGGAAATGAACGTGGCCAACAAGACAAAAATTGAGAGTGCGCGGCAGCTTCGAGACTTCAATGCGCATTCAGCATCGGTGTACGTTGAAATCGACGCGGCGGTCGATCGCATCGCTCGCGTCATCGCGGCCCGTCCCGACGATCGATTCTCGAGATCCGGCGCCGACCGCCTTCAGCCGGTCAGCCAGGCTGGGAGAAGCACTCTGCAGGAGATCCTTGATGAACTGCGCCCTTAGCACCGATAGGCGTTCATTGATTTGCGCCGGTCCGGTATTTGATGTGTGCCCAACGACATCGATGCAGGAATCGTTCTGCATCGCCTGCGACGCGATCTGACTTAGCCACATCGGGTATGGACCGGTGATATTCTGGTCATCGAGGAACTGCGTCGTGCCCGGCTTGAACAGAAGCCGTACGGACAACTTATTGGCCGTCAGGCCATACTTGACGAGACTGCCAAATGCCTCGGTGGCATCGGTCCGGCGATTAAGCTTCCAGCTGGACAGATAAATACCAGAATGAACACGAAGTTGGTCGCCGCCCGACATTTGCCGGGCCGTCCGATAGAACGCCAGCGCCTCTCGATAGCGTTTGTCGTCGTATTCGAGGATTGCGTCGCTCACAAATGCCGACGTGGCGATCCTCTCGACATATAGGGGATCGATCGGGTCGCCCAGCTTCGTCCCCTGGCAGGTCTTGATGTAGACGGCAATCGCCGGATCATTGGTCCAGATCGGAGCCTCGGCGAAGGCCGGCGTGGGTTCGGCTTTAACGCCGTCGAGTTTTGCCCTCGCAACGGCCTTCGATACGATGCTCTTGCTGCGAAGGTCTGCCAATGCAAGACAGATCCTATAGGCGTCTCGAACACCGTCAGGTGCACCGGCATTGTTTATCGCTGTAAAGGTCCCGATCAGGACAACAGGAGCGCGGCTCAGGGCCTCGCTGGAAAATGGCAACACGGCGAAGCGGGGATATGACTTGGCCACGAGGTCCTTGATGCGCTCCTGCATCAAGCGGGTTGCAGCTGATTGCGCGCCGGTCGCAGCGTCGATTAACGGATCGATGATGAGTTCAACCTTGTCCGACCCCGCGGGCACCGTAGCCTTGGAAAAGAGATCGTTGGCGGCCCGCAACAGCGCGTCGTCGAAAGGGATCGGCGTGGGCGGTGGCGGCGGCGCCGAAGAGGCTTGTGGCGGCGAAGGCGTTGGCGAGGTCGCCTGCGCATAGCACGCTTGGATGGACGTCATCAGGAAGCCGATCGCGAAGCAGGTGACGATTGGAGCGCGATCAATCATGTCTATTCAACCTTGATTAAAATGAACTAGCGACATTGGCGAAGGGCAATGCGATCGGATTCCGATATGTCACCCAGTTGCGCACGTGCATTAATCTCCTGGCAACGGGGCGTCGATTTCTGCCGAGTCGGCGCAGGGGCTGCCCGCGAGTCAGCCGCGACCGACGGCAGCCGGGCAGTCTCGATCGCAAGGCGTTGCTCGGCGCGCTCACGATCGGATTGCGCCTTCGACAGTTTCTCCGCCATCGCGCGCTCCAGTGTGGCGCGTTGCTCGGCCAATCTGATCCTGTTTGCCTCGAGTGCCGCTACTTCATTCGCGAGCTGATCACGCCGATCTTTTTCCTCGGCGCCAGGTTCGGGAGGCGAAGGCCTGGACGGTTGCGCGGGAGCGCTCGAACTCAATCGCTTTTCCTCGTCGGCTTGCCTGACCTCCTCGCGCTTACGCAATTGGGCCAATTCCTCGCTGGCTTTTCGGAAGCCGGCTTCGGCCTGCTCCAGATCAACCCGAAGCTGCCGCTCCTTCTCGTTGTATTCGTTGACCAGTCGGTCGCGCTCGTTGGCATTCTCGATGGTGTCGATCCGGGCACGGGCCGCGTCGACAAGGCTGCTCGACGGAAACTTCGTGATGAATGCCTTCAATGTCGCAACGCTCGCGGAAGACAGCGGTCCCATCTTCTTCCATGCGTCCAGATCGCTCTCTTGGGGATTCAAATAGAAATCCCCCAGCAGGGAGACCGAGAGCTCCGGTGTTTGTTGCCCGCGCGTCTCACGGTTGACACTGACGGCGACATGCCGGAATAGCGCGCCGACTTCGATCCCCGGTTCCTGCATCTCGCGAACCAGCGCGTTTGTAAACGGACTGTTGCGGCCGGTACCATCAGCCGCCACCGCGTTGGCCTGGGTCGCATAGGCGATCAACATGCCCTGAGTCCGGTCGATCCGGGCAAGTCCTCGGGTGATTTCCCCGCCGCGATTGCCGCTGCGTTGGGCTATAGCCTTCGCAAACGGATTGGTCCGGCAGGCATCCAGAACCATAAGTCGCGTTCCCGAGCTATATCCGAGCGCTTCGACAACATCGTCAAGCTTCACGAGGTCGAATGTCACGATTGAATCGGGATCGACTTGGGCATCGACAGGGACAAGGTAGTTCTGACCTTCAATCTGAAGCCCATGGCCCGAATAATAGAACAACGCAGCATCAGTGCCCCGCAGCTTCTGCGCAAAACGCGCCAATGCAGCGCGCATGCCACGGCCATCGAGATCGCGACCGTCGATGACCTCGAACCCGAGGCGACGCAATTGATCGGAGATGTCGTCAGCATCGTTGCGGCTGTTGCGGAGCAATGTGGCATTGGCATATGCCGCATTGCCTATGACTAGCGCGACACGCCCGTCAGCGTGCGCCTCTGGCGAAAGAAGCAGAGACAGGCACATGGAACAAGCAATCAAGCAAAGCGTGCAAACGAATTTCACGAACGGAGTTCCGCCAAATGGCTTGCCGAGCGGCACCGGTAATCTGAGACTAGGAGCAATCGCCGAATCTCGCAACTTCTTGTTTCCATTCAGCCAGCGTGTTAGCTTCACCAACATATTTGCACACTGCGCCCGTTCGTTTGCTTCAGGCTGAGCAGACCGCATATGAACCGGAGTTTTTGCGCTGATCCAAGTCTGGGGCATTTTGCGTTGATCCAGGTCCAGGGCTGATGAAGCGATGAAACTGTCAGGCATGGGCCGCACTTTAAAGGTGCTCGTTGTTTTGTGCGCCTTTGCGGCTGGCGCGTTCATCCCGCAGCTCTTTTTTCTTTCGGCCGCCCGGGGCCAGAACGCGAGTGCTGCGCAGGCCGACAAGAGGGTCGCTCTCGTTATCGGAAATGGATCTTATCCGCAGTCGCCTGTCCGTACGGCGGTTTCCGACGCGAAAGCGATCGCCGAGCTTTTGAAGGCTGGTGGTTTTGACGTGGTTTATGCGCAGGATGCGCGACATGCCGATATGGATGCGGCAATCCAACAATTCAGCCAAAAACTGGAACGCGGTGCCACCGCCGTCGTCTACTTCTCCGGTCATGCCATCCAGTATGAAGGCCGCAATTTTCTCATCCCGATCGACGGTACCATTGCATCGGACCTCGATATTCACTCCAATGCGGTGGATGGCGATCTCATTCTCGATCCGCTGATCGTTGCCCGGCCCAGAGGTTCAGCCGTTATCCTTGATGCGGCGAGGAGAAATCCATGGCAGCAAAAGACATCGGTCAAGGCAATTGGGCTCGCCAACGTCAGTCCTATCCAGGGCATCACTCAAGCTTACCCCGCACTCCCCGGGCAGGTCGTGGAGGATCAAAAGGGAGCGCTCAGCCTGTTTGCTGACGAGTTAGTGAAAGCCGCCAAGGCCCCCGGTCGAACCTTCAAGGAAGCATTTGGCCAAACCCGGGCTGCGGTCGCAAAGGGAAGCCGCAACAAGCAACTCCCCTGGGAAGCGTCGCTCGAGGCCGCTGACTTTGTCGTTACAGGCCGCAACGAACCAACAGACACGGCGTCGCGCGCGGTCGCGAGATTGGGCAACCCGCCGGATACGGTGGAACAAGGTTTCTGGGATACGATCAAGAGCAGCAACAACGCGGCCGATTTTCAGGCCTATCTCGATGCCTATCCGAACGGTCCGTATGCCTCCGAGGCGCGGGCAGGCCTGCAACGCCTTGGCGCGGTAGCCAGCCCGGCAAAGCCGCAAACACCGACTGTGACCAACACGCCCGCGCCGCCGGTCTCGCCGCCACCGAGGTCTACAATTCGTGACTGTTCCCAATGCCCGGAGATGGTGCTGATACCTTCAGGCAATTTCAACATGGGTTCGACTGAGGTCTTCCCGTTTGAAGGCCCTGTGCATCAGGTGTCGATCCGCAAGCCGTTCTACATCGGTAAGTACGAAGTCACATACGATGAGTGGGACGCCTGTGTCATGGACAGAGGCTGCACCTATCGGCCGGCCGATGCCGGAGCGGGACGCGGCCGCCGTCCCGTCACTGATGTCGATTGGAACGACGCAAAAACCTATGCCGCATGGCTGTCGCAAAAGACCGGGAAGACCTACCGACTGCCAACGGAAAGTGAATGGGAGTACGCCGCCCGAGGCGGCACCAGTTCACCCTACTCTTGGGGCCGGTCAGTGGAGAAGGACCGCGCAAATTGTGCGGGCTGCACCAGTGAACCGCCCCATGCCACCATGCAGGTTGGATCATTCAAACCAAATGCGTTCGATATTTATGACATGGCCGGCAATGCCGCAGAGTGGGTCGAGGATTGCTGGACCGAGGGGTATCGAGGGACGCCCACTGATGGATCCGCTTCGGTCAAACCGGGTTGTCCCGAGCGGGTGCTTCGGGGCGGCTCGTTTAATAATGACCCGAAATATCTGCGCTCAGCCGCACGGTTTAGATATGATTTCAATGTTCGCTATCAGGCGAATGGATTTCGAGTCGTTCGCGAGAAGGACGGCGACTAGGACGGTGATCGGAGTTTCCGGTCGGCAGGTTCAAACCGCCTTAGCCCAGGCACCGTTGACGTGTGACTCTGACCAGAATTGAGCTGGACCGCTGGCAACTTCATTGAACATTCCGGCATTTGAACCCGTCCCAGTTCGGATGCGACCAATCCGTGCCGAGGCGCGAGGCTGACCACGTGAAGCGCGATCTGGGTGCTGTGGACAAGATATTTTCACAGTAGGACTCAACGGTTATCGGCGGGACCTGGCAAGGTGGGATTCCTATTGCCGGTTTCGAAGCCACGAGCGCCCGCAGGGCTTTGAGGGTATGCAAAGGTAAGTGAAAACGAGCTGGTTAGCCGATTTTCGCACCTACTTCGTGCTGTAGCTCTTCCTGTCGGGCCTGACGACCCAGACGGGCCCGACACCATACACTTCGACTGAGCCGGCGCTTTGATTCAAACCGCCCGCGCGCAAAACTTCGCGTTGACGCGCCGAACTAGAACAGGAGAACCGGACATGGCCGCTTTCCAGGAGGTTTTCCGCCGCTCCGGCATCGATGAGCGCCGCAGCCCGCCAGGCGTGGTGGTGCCGTTCGGCGGCTCGAACATCGTGGCCCTGATCGATCCCGGAAGAAAGCTCGAAGTCGATCCTAACGCCCATGCCCTCGCAATAAAGGAGATCGATGGCGCCGATACCCTTAGACGCGTCATGCAGGCCAGAGATGCATTCTCCGCACCCGATATCGATCCGCAGCTCAGGGCGGCGTCACTTCCCGCCACATTCAATGGCGATGCACGGTTTTTCGAAATCAATGGCCGAATTAAGCCGATTGGCTTTCCCGGTCTGGAGGTGGTGGCCCGGTCGGCCGACCGGAAGATCGAAGCCAAGCTCCATGTCGTCGTGCTGCCGGAAATCAAGATCAAGGTGGCGTTCCGCAATGTCATGGTTCCGGGCAGCGGCGGCGCTCCGATGTTTCACGCCAAGAAGCCTTGCAGCGAGCAAGATGAATTGCTGACGATGAACAATATATGGAAGCCGCAGGCCAACATCCGCTTCGAGCGAGTGCCAAGCGACTGGCTCTTCATCGACGACGCGCAGGCTGCCATCAAACAGGAGCTCGCCAACGCGACTGGCATGAAGGATGCGAGCCTGGCGACCTTTCCCGATATGATCGATGTCGAAAAACTGAAGGGCTTCTTCGCCAAACACAAAGTCCTGGGCGCCCACTTAACCATTTTCTGTGTCGACAAGCTTCTGTCCAATGGCTCCTTCCCCAATGGCTCGTTTGCTCGATCGTTGGACCTTGCCTTTATCAGCTCGCAACGCGGGCCTAACACGTCTGCCCATGAAGCCGGGCATTTTCTCGGCTACTACTCGAAGAGCGCGACCAAACCTTGGGACAGCAACGGCCACACACTGGAGACCGATCCAAAAACCGGAAAAGAAAACAGGACGGAGGACATCAAGATGCTGATGCGCGAAGGAGGCGCCGGGTGGAAAATTCCGTTTAATCTCGTCAAGGAGTTCCGCGAGTTCCCCGGTTAGCATCCGAAGAACGGACAGAAGCCGGACATCACGCTAGACGTTGAATAGCACCTTTGGGTCAACAGCACCGATCCGGCAAAATGGTCAAAGAACAACGGCCTTGTTGGGATGAAAAGACGCAAGCTTCCTTTGCAGAGTGGGACTGTTTCGACGTTTACATCACCAGCGTAACGAAGGTGACCGGCTTCGGCAAAAGCACCACTCACAACATCGCTGGTACCCGTGGATACGAGATCTCCGGCTTGCTGGTCTACCCACAATGGCAGGCCGAGCTGAAGGTCGATGAGAGCGACGGCGACTTCGGGCTTTGGTTCTATCACTCCTACGGCCGCGCCAACGAAGCTCGGCAACCGTTTCTGGAAATCTGGGTCAGTGATCGCGACTACAGCATCCGCGCGGCCATCGCGAGTGCTCACCAGGCTGCCGTCATCAGTGGGCACAAGCGCTCACTGGTCAGGTTCTGGAAGCGCAAAGGGACGGAATTTTCACGGCCGAGGAAGCCGCAGCTGGCTGGTCCTCCGAGAGGCGCTATCCATTGAACGGCATGTATGTGTGGGAGCAGTTCGAATCCGTGCATTTGCCGAGATGGGCGCTTCCCACGTCGAATGAACGTTTTTCGTCAGATGGAATGGCGGACTGGTACGATCGTTTCAAGCGCTCGAGAGCCGCTGGATTCGCGTTCGAGAGTGCCTATCCCGGAATGCTGAAATCCTCCTTTAAGCCTTGTCTGCCGACTCGTAGCACCAAAGTCCCCGACCGTCCCGACTGGATCCACGAGATCAAGCACGACGGCTATCGCCTGATCGTCCAGCGTGACGGCAACCGTGTCCGGCTGTTCACGCGCAACGGCCATGACTGGACGGCCCTCGAAGCACGAAGCCACAGTTCCGTCGGGAAATCAGTCTGCCAGCTACCCGCCCCATCACGGCGTCGGGGCGACCACATCCTTGAAGTCAGACAAAGCGCGAATGGCTGCCGTTCTGTTCAACACAAATCGCTTCACTTCCTCTTGCTCGCTCGAACTCAAATCCGTCCATTTATGTTTTTCAGTTGGGAAGCTGATCAGAAGGCCTTCGCTGCGGTGCTGTGCGACTTGGACAGGAATAACGTCATCAGGTGTGTCGACGAGATACTGGTCTGACGGATGATTTTCGGCTTTGAGTGTTCCGGATTGCACCTGATTGGATACCTCGGGAATACCCAACGAGAAACCGAGCGCCTTCAGATCGAAGACCAATGAGCCGGGATGAGTATCGACGCTGACGAACTGGAGAAAGCTGGTCTGCGACTTGGTCACGCCGGTTTTAAGATGACCGTGAACGACCCGCACGAGCTGGCCTTCCGATCCGTTGATCCAGTCTTCGAAGTCCATGAGCGGTGTCGTGAACACGACGGGCTTGCCCACTTGCGCATCCCGCAATTGTTTGGGATCGAACTTGTCGAAGCTGACGGGCGACACCTTGGGCACCTTCTTGAACATGCCGGGTCCGATGGTCAGATCACCGCCGATAATCGGCCCAAAAAGCGACAGTTCGCGCCCTGTACTCAAGTTCTTGATCTTCACGCGGAGCAAGCTCGATTTTACGCCGATACCCGAGGCGCCAAAGAGCGCTGCGATTTTCATCTCCCAGAAGGTGCTCGGCGCATAAACAAGCCGAGGCGGACGGTGCACCCTCTTGTAACCGCCCGTACCTGTCCAAACTAGGTCGACCATGAGGACGACACTGCGATCGATGGCGGCGTTATCTTCGCCGGCCGTCGGAAACGGTTCCGTGCTCCCGACTGCCTTTTGGCCAAGCGCGACGGGCAATCCCGGCAGCTGCATTTTGACGATGGGATCAACCTGGTCGAAGATCGTTTTCGCCCTGAATTCCGACAGGCGCTGATTCAGTGCGGACGCCGCCGCCTTCGTGCGGGCACCTCTCCAGCGTCGGCTGGCGTGACCAACGCATGTGATGCGGACCGAAACCGTCCCATCTTTGGGAATGCCCATGGAACTGCTCCTATATTGCAGGTCTTTTTTGGTCAGTTGAGCGTTTGGAACGGTTCAAATGCGCCGAAATGGATTTATAACGAGTGTGCTGTCAGGGGTTCACGCAGACCACAGCTTTGGACAGCGACGACAAGGTGTCGCCACGAACGCTGATGTGGGGATTGCGTTCGATGCCAAACAGCTGGATGACATCAATGAAGTTTTTACTCCAAAAGCGAGTTATCGCGCACAGCCTACCTCACCTCGCCACCACCCACACCACCACCGGCAACGTCACAGCCGCCAGCAACGTGCCCAGCGCCACCGCGCCCGAGACCGGGTTCACCCGCGCATGGACATCAAGGAAGCCTCGGCGATGACGGAAGCCTCCGGGCTGGTGAACGAGCAGGAACAGGCGCCAGAGACGCGCCGGCCGCAATCCCAGAAAGACCCCGCCGCGAATTGGGCCGATCGTCTCCGGAAAGCAACCGTCCAGGCGCCGCTGCAGTCGCTCGCGGTCGCGTTCGTGCTCGGAATGTGGTTCGCACGCCGGCGCTGATGGCGGCGGAGTCATGATCGGAGCCTTCGACGGCGAACAGGGTAGCCAAGGCGGGATTCCCGGTCGCAGGACAGCGGCGCCCACCGACGCTGATCGTCCGATATTCCGCAACGCCCTTAAACTCACAAAGCGAATGACCCTCGACGCGGCGCAACAGCGCGAGCGCCACATCTGTGGGAGGGAAGTGGTACGTGAGGATCTAAGTCAGGGTCGCCTTGTTCTCAGGCTTAACCAACGTTTCGACCGTACCCTTTGGTAGCTTGCCAAAAGCAGCATTGGTTGCCGTGGGACGCATGATGGAAGATATGGACCGTCGCTCCCGATATCGCGATGAGGATCGACCGCGCCGCCGCGTCAAGATCTGCTTTGAATATGAGAACGGTGACGAATTTTGTCGTTACCGCGACTGAGTTGACGTCCTGATCTCCCGAATGGTCCCCGCTCCCGTGCCGCGTCGCATCCCGATCGGCGCCGTTGTGACGTTCTGCCAGCCGGCCGCGAGAAAGGTATTCGCCCGTGTCGAAGAGCTAGAGCGTGTTCGACGGTCCTGCGAGGTGCCGCGTTTCCAATTGGCGCCGGGAGCGGCTCCAGTACGAAGATTGGAACTCGACCGATCCCGCGCAGCGAGGCCGCTCTCGCTGCGGCTGAAAGTAAGAGCAATCTGTGAACTAGCTCATTTAAGGTTGAAGGAGATCGTGCCCTAACAGGAAAGCGAGTTCGAGGGTTGCACCAGGAGGCGGGCAATGGCGATCACTACCGAGACGACCTCGTTCACCAAAGACATCCAGGGCCGCTACCTCTGCAACAACCTAGCGGAGGTTGATGCGTGGAAATCCGCAGGCGGGCGTCCGTTCGATTTCATCATTGTGGGAGGCGGTACGTTCGGCTCGGCTATCGCCGAGCATCTGTGGTTTCGTCAGAAGCAGAGTGGCGGCGGATTACGGACACTGGTCATAGACGCCGGGCTGTTCACCGTTCCTGAGCACGTCCAGAACACGGGAATCCAGGGGTTTGGCGATCCGACCAATCCGTTCTTTCTTAACGAAAACCTGCCGCAGCCTGAGCCGCCACGCAACGAGGTTTGGGGCATTCCTTGGAAGTCGACCGTTCCCTTCAAGGGACTGGCGTATACGCTCGGAGGCCGATCACTCTATTGGGGCGGTTGGTCGCCTCGTCTGCTGGACGAGGAGATGTCGGGTTGGCCGGCAAATACCGTAGCCGAACTGAACGGCCGCTATTTCGATGAGAGTTCGTGGCAGATCGGTGTCGACGAGGCGAACGACTTCATTTTCGGTGAACTGCAAAACGCGCTTCGTCGCCAGCTCTTCGACAATCTGTCCAGCGTGCCCGGGGCGATTACGCTCGACGCGCTCCCACCCTCGCCGCTGCTGAAGCCTGGCGCCGACCCCGCACAGTTGCTCGGTCTGTCGTCGAGCGGCGGGCTTTCGCAAAACGACCTGCTGAACCTGCTGAAGCTGGAAGCGCCGCTTGCTGTGCAGGCGCGCCCGCCACATGCGGGGTTCTTTCCGCTGAACAAGTTCAGCGTCGTTCCGCTGCTGATGAAGGCGGCTCGGACCGCGGCGAGCGACTCCAACGGCAACGATTCCGTCAAGGAATTCATGGTGCTGCCCGACACGCATGTGTTGACGCTGCGTAGCGTGCCGACCGCGGCAGGCACCTGGCGCATCTCGGGCATCGACACGAGCCGCGGCCCGATTGATCTGGCTCCGGGCGGTGCCGTCATCATGGCGCTCGGCACGATCGAGAACGCGCGGCTCGCTCTGGCGTCGTTCGATGGCACCGGCTTTCCGACCCTGCCGCTCGTCGGCAAGAACCTGATCGCTCACCTTCGCTCAAACCTTGTCATCCGCGTGCCGCGCTCGGCGATTTCCGGGCTTTCGTCGGCGGTGAACGAACTGCAGACCGCGGCCATGTTCGTGAAGGGACGGGCGACGCGCCCGAATGGTGATCTGATTGGCCACTTCCACCTTCAGATTGCTGCGAGCGGCGGCGGCAATACCGTAGGCGGCGAGGACGAACTCTACCGCAAGGTGCCCGACGTCGACTTCTATGACCAGCTGCGGACCTCGACCGATACGCATGTCGCAATTGCAATCAGGGGGCTCGGAGAGATGGAGCCAGCCGATCCGGCCAATCCCGCCGCCCACCCAAGCCGGGTCGATTTGAGCGCGCGCACCGACGAATACGGCGTTCGTCGCGCATCGGTTGCGCTAACACCGACACAGCGAGATCAGGATCTTTGGGCCGCCATGGATGCGACAATGCAGAAGGTCGCCGCCATCTTCGCCAACGGGCAGCCGATGCAGGTGCTCCAGAGCAACCAGGACGGGCTCGGGACGACGCATCATGAAGCCGGGACGCTTTGGATGGGCACCGACCCGGCCGCGAGCGTCACCGATGGCAACGGACGCTTCCATCACACCGAAAACTTGTATGCGGCCGGCCCCGCGCTATTCCCGAGCATCGGCTCTCCCAACCCGATGCTGACCGGGATCGCGCTGTCGCGCCGCACGGGCGACCTGATCATGGCGCCGCCATCCCTCGCGGCCGATGCGGGATTCGAGACGCTGTTCGATGGCATCTCTCTTGGCGACTGGACAATGTCGACGATCAGCAACCAGCCTGGTCGGAACGACCCTGGCTCGTTCCGGGTCCGGCGCGGCGTGCTCGAGGCGCGAACGGGAACGGACCTTGGGCTGCTCTGGCTAAAGCGCCCCACGCCTCCTCGTTACGTTCTGCGGCTGCAGTGGATGATGACGGCACCCGGCGACAATTCGGGTGTCTTCATCGGCTTCCCCGACCCTCGAAACGAAGGCTACGACAACACGGCCTATGTCGGCGTCAACTTCGGCTTCGAAATTCAGATCGACGAATTGGCCCGTCCAGACAATGCGCCGATCCACAGGACGGGTGCAGTCTACGCCTTCAAGGGACCGACCGACGGTCCATTGACCGTCCATCCGGTCGGAGAATGGAACAACTATGAGATCACCGTCGATGGGGCCGACATCACGGTCGCGCTGAACGGGCAGGCGGTAAACATTTTCCATTTCGCCGGCGGTCCGCAGTCTCCGCGCCGCGGGCTGCCGTCCACCGCGCAAGACCCGCGCTTCATCGGCCTGCAAACGCACACGGGCCGCGTGTTCTTTCGCAACATTCAATGGAAGTCGTTGGAAGGCGCGGTGGCATGAACTTGATGCCACTCGGATCGTTGGGCGCCGTCGAAGCACGCGGCACGGTGACGTTCGGACTCTGGCTCCCTTGGGTGTCGGCGGCCGATGGCAACGTCGTCACCGTTAAGATCATCCATGAGGCAGATCAGTTTCTTCAGGCGTTTCCGGCTCGGGAACTTCAGCTCACACACAGAGTTCGTCCGCCGTATGGGGACTTCTGGTCAGTCACGGTGCCCATCGCCGGTATGCCGCCTGCAGTGCCGGGCTCAGCCTGGGGCAATCCGGGCCGCTACGTCTATCGCTACACGATCACGAATCCGAGCGTATGCACGCTCGACTGGATCATCGACCCTTTCGCGCGCGAGTTCGATGTCGGCAGGCAATCCGCCTTCACCCTAGGCTATGAGCCCTACGTCTGGAGTGCGGGCGAGGCGCAATGGCGGACGCCGGCGCTGGCAGATCTGATCCTCTATGAGGTGAACATCGCCGAGTTCGGCAGCGACCTCGACCGCGCTCGCGGGCTCGTTGCCTACCTGGCCGACCTCGGGATCAACGCCATCGAGATCATGCCGCTGTCCAACGTCGGCAACTCGGTCGACTGGGGCTATCTGCCGATCGGCTATTTCGGCGTCGACGAGCGCTTCGGCAACCGGTGGGATTTCCAGCAATTGGTCGACATCTGCCATCAGCACGGGATCGCGGTGATCGTGGACGTCGTCTATGGCCATACGGGGGTGGATTTTCCGTACTACGACGCCTACACGCGGCTGCGGTACCGCGACAATCCGTTCATGGGGCCGTTTGCCAAGGACTACTTCAGCAACTTCGGCAAGAGCACGGATTTCAATCGGGAGATCACGCGGGACTACTTTTACACCGCAAATCACCATTGGTTGGAGGTCTATCACGTCGACGGCTTCCGTTACGATTGCTTCCCGAACTACTGGGACGGGCCGGTGGGCGTGGGCTATGCGAGTCTCGTCTATGAGACGCACCAGCTGACCAAGGCGAACATCGCCGCAGGTCGCCCGTACTGGAGCCCGCTTCGACGGAGCGGCCGGCAAGCCGCTGAGGCTCGTGCAGATGGCCGAGCAGCTCGAAGCCCCGGAGGACGTGCTGCGGTCGACCTATTCCAACTGCACGTGGCAGAACGGCACCTATGGCGCGGCACGCGCGGTGGCCCAGGGGGATCGCGGCCGGCTCGCCGACCTCGGTCTGCAGCTCGGTCTCTTCGGCTACCCCGACCGGGAGATTGTCAACGGCGACGACATCCCCAAGACCGCGCTTCAATACATCGAGAACCACGATCACGAACGCTTCCTGTGCAATTTCGGCACCTCCAACCCCGATGAAGCCGGCAATCCGCTGTTCGCCGAGGGCGACCGGGCGCGCTCGTACATGCTGCAGCCCTATTTGATCGGCCTTCTGATGAGCAAAGGAATTCCGATGCTCTGGCAAGGCGAGGAATTCGCCGAAAGCTATTTCCTCCCCGATTTCGGAATGGGCCGCGTCTCGCTCTTGCGACCGATGCGGTGGGACTTCTTCTACGATGAGTCCGGCCGGCCGATCGTGAGCCTGATCCGCAGGCTGCTGCGGATCCGGCGGCAACGCGACCACATTCGTCAGGGCACGTACTTCTTCTTCAACGATTGGGATCGCTATCAGCAGTGCGGAGTTCTGCTGTTCGCGCGCTACGCACGCGCCCACTACACGTTGGTCGCTGTCAATTTCAGCGACACCGACCGGACCGTCCCGTTCTAGTTTCCGATGGCCGGTGACTACGCCGAAGAGCTGCATGGCGGCGCTCTCGACCTGAGGAACGTGCTTTCGCTCCGGCAAGTAGATCTAAATATCCCATCGCATTATGGACGGATCTGGACGCTGACGTAGGCGCCCGGGGACTGCCCTTGCGCCCGGTTCACGGCAGGATCGATATCCGACCGCTGCGGCCGCAGCGGCAGCTAATCTGAAATCCTGCGGACCAACGTTACAGAGTCTTTGGGTAGCGGTTGGGATCCTCAAAATGGCAGGGCTAAATCGGATCGTCCAATCGATGCCTCTCTGACGGTGATACTCGCCTCACCCAGAGGCGCGGCGCTCCCTGGCCATCTCTATACTCGCGATTTCGGCAATCGCGCGCCAAGGAGGTCATATCCACCGTCACACGGCTTTTGGAGGTTCGGCGCGCTGCAGCGCCCAGTATTTCGGCCATCGCCCGCGGGTACCCAGTGGCGCTCTCTTATCGCTTTGACACTGCAGATCGCTCTATCGTTTTCTCTGGTGATACCCGAAAGACCGACGCTCTCATCAAATCTTGCGAAAGGGCGCTGACGTGTTCGTGTGCGAGGCGCAATATCTTCCGGGAATGCGTCAGGTGCTCGATGCAGCTGTGAAAGTAGGCAGGTTCGATAAGGAGACCGCCGACAACCTCTTTAAAAGTGTTTCAAGGAATGCACTTACGCTCGAACAGGCGGGCGAAGTGGCTCAAGCCGCAGGGGTCAAAACGCTAGTGTTAAGCCATTTCGTTCCGGGAAATGGCGCTGTTCATGATCAGGTGTTTGTGGACGAAGCCCGCACAGCTTTCTCCGGCGAAGGCGGCGGTCGGGCCCCTGAGTGGGACGACTTCCACTCTACCTATCGCTCCAAGCATACCGCTGCGGTTTGCCAGCGGCGATAGGCAGCACGCAACGTCACCGACGCGCGACGCAACGCCGCGGCTACCGAAGCGGGCGGGACCGGCTGAACAAGAAACCGCTGGGAGTGAACTTTCGGGCTACTGCGAGCGCGCTGCCCTCGCACGTTTCGAGCGCGATCTTCTGGGCCAGCATGACGTCTCCAATCGGAAGGTCGCCAACGGGCAGGAAACACAAGCCTATCTTTGGGCGACCGTTTTCGCCGATCTCGCAGACATTCGCAGCCGCTCCCGCATAGATCCTATAGCGGTTGCCCGTATCGCCGCCGATTACCTCGAAATAGCCCGTTTGCGCGAATTGCCGCCGTTGGGCGGGCGAGAGGCACTGCCGCAGCAGCAGCAGCGCGCGTCCTTCCGGAGTCCTCTCGGCGCCGTGTCTAATGAACAGCGCCTTTGCAGCCCGCATCCGTGAGCGTTCACCCGGCCGCGACGGCCTGAACAGCCACACGGCTCAGCGATTCAGCCGCCGACCAGCCTGGGGAAGAAGAGAGTTTCTTCCGCAGTGGGGTCGAACGATCGGATTCGCGACACCTGACCTGAACCGGTCCGGACCGCGGCGGTGAAGCCGACGTTCGTCAGCTCGCGGAATCGCTGCTCCGCCTTGGCTACTTCCCCTGCATCGTCCGCATCGAAGAAGTGACGGCTGTCGCCGGTACTGTCCATCACGGTCTGGATCGGCATGCGGATCCCTCCTTGTTGATCATGACAGAATATTGTTGAAGCTCCGAAGTTCCTCGATCGCACCAAAGCTACTGCCTTTCGCGCCTCGCAACCAAGGCTTCGGTATGGTGGTACGCAGATGGCCCGCAAGCCAGGGCGCAGTTTTTGTGGACTTCGGCGAACAGCATCAGCCCGCCACAGCGTCACCGGATGGCCATTGGTCGAAAGTCGGTCCGCATCCTTCCACAAACCAGCTTTCGCATTCAGATACGATAATTCACCTGATGGGGAGCGCAGGTACGCTCTGAGCGGGGCCTTCTAGAGAGGCTTTCATGCCGTACTACGAATTCGAGCTTGTCACCGATGCAACATGCCAGCATCAGGGCGGAATGATCTTAGAAGACCGACAAGGAGCGGCGGACCAAGCCGAGCGTCTCGCGGCAGAGCTCAGGCTGGCGTCGCTTGCGCTCTGAGAAACAGGCAATCGCAGAACGGCTTTTCATCCGGTACCGTAGCTGGCCCGTGAGCGCTCTGGTCGTCAGGTGTTGTGACACCCGGCGATCTCCTAAGCTGCGGCCCTCGTCCTGCTTCCTGATCGAAATGGACAGCCCCATTCGGCTGGCGCCCGCCACTCTTCCGGCGCGCTTCAGTTAGGGCCCCCCTGGCGGCTTACCTTCCATCAGTCAAGACGCGAAACCGCGGGGATGCCAGTTTGTCGGGCGGCACGCGCATCGGAGTGAATTTGTATCGCTCCGCTGAGCGCGTTTGCAGTTTGAGCAGACGAAAAGGTTGGCGATTATCGATTCTGGAGTATCTCGCACCAGCTCAGAGCGGAACCATCTCGTGGTAATGCGGCAATTCGGACAGTGAGGGGGATCGAGGTGCCCCAATGCTTCCTTTAACCGGTCCATGTCCGCCCCTCCGTTCCGGGAAACAGTAGCAAAGCATAACGATGCGCAAAGTATCAAAAGATACACACCAGCACATTGAGCCCCCCAAACTCAGCTGAGGACACAAAGTCGAGCCGCGATGCCTTCGGCACGTCGGCAAGCTCTCCGCCAATCTGGTGGTCTAGGGCGGGGTGGGACCGAGTGCCGCGCGCGGGGCCCGTCAAATTCGGGCCAGTGGCCGCGCGCCTTCCGGATCTCGACATCTTCTCGCAGGCCTGGTCGAACCTAAACCTCGGATGGCCATTTTACGGAGAAGGGCAGGACGATACTCGATTTCAAGCCAAGTTTTCCGGGCCGCAAACCGGACGGGATGGTCCGGTCGAGCAGCTGTCGTGCGAAGCCCGCGCCCCACTGTCGCCTTCACATGGATTGGCCGAATCCAACGCCTGCAGCGCCGGCGTGCGGCAAGTACGCGGGCGCATGTCGGAGCATCCTGAGCCTTCTCCCTTCGTCTACCGTCGGGAAAATCCGGAAACTTTCCAGAGCGCCTTGAGTTGGCAGCGACTGGGTTCGGTCTCCGGAGAGAGTGAGTATGGTCGACGAAGTCGTCTTGAAGAACGCCGCGGAGACCGCCTGGTCGGTGTATCGGGCGCGGCACCCCGAGGTCGATGCGCTCGACAGCCGGCGCTGCCTGCTGGAGCGCCACCTCCACAGCAGGTCGGAGGCGCGCGAGAGCGACACGGAAGAACTCGCTGGCTTCGGGATAGCCTACTTGCAGCGGCTTCCTCGAGACGAATGTTGACGGCCGTGAAAATGCTCGCGGCGCGAGTGGTTCGCGAAAGCACAAGACCAGCCTGGACGCTGCTCGCGATTTCGTCCCTCATTTCCGCGGTTGTCGTGATAGGCCTGCGGTTCGTGTTCGGGGCCTAGCTGATGCGAATTGCCCAGCTTGCTCCGTTGGCCGAGAGCGTACCTCCCAAGCTTTACGGCGGCACCGAGCGTGTGATCGCCTGGCTCGTGGACGAATTGGTCGAACTGGGACACGACGTGACCCTGTTTGCAAGCGGGGACTCCAAGACGAAGGGAAAGCTCCACGCGGTGTGGCCGCGCGCGCTGCGCCTGGGGCGGAAGGGTGCGGATCCGAGCGCTGCCTGCGCGCTTCTGATCGAAGCCATCGCCGAGCGCGCGCCCGACTTCGACGTGATCCACTCACACGTCGACTGGTTGCCCCTTCCGGTGCTCAGCCGAACCGGCGTGCCTTTCCTGACGACGATGCACGGCCGGCTCGACCTTCCCGGTCTGCCCCAAGTAATCGGTGCCTTTGCGGACGCTCCGTTCGTCTCGATTTCCGCCAACCAGCGTCGTCCGCTTCCGGAGGCGAACTGGATCGCGACGATCCAGCACGGACTGCCCAAGGATATGTTTCGGCCATCCTACGAGCCAGGTTCGTACCTGGCCTTTCTGGGGCGGCTGACGGCGGAGAAGGGGCCGGAAGACGCCATCCGCATCGCGCGGGCGGCGCGGATGCCCCTGCGGATCGCTGCGAAGATTCCTCGGGCGGAGACGGCCTACTTCAAGAACAAGCTCGAGCCGAACATCGATGGCCAGACGGTTCAGCTCGTCGGCGAGGTCGACGACGCGAAGAAACAGCCTTTCCTCGCGAATGCAGCGGGCCTGCTGTTTCCGGTCGATTGGCCCGAGCCGTTCGGTCTGGTCATGATCGAGGCGATGGCGTGCGGGACGCCCGTGATCGCCTATCGATCAGGCTCGGTGCCGGAAGTCGTGGAGGACGGCGTCACCGGCTTCATCGTTGATGGTGAGGAGCAGGCGATCAGCGCCGTGAAAGAACTGGGCCGGCTGGATAGAAGAGTGATCCGCGCCCGGTTCGAAGAGCGCTTCGCCGCAAGCCGGATGGCGAATGAATACGAGACCCGATATCGCAACCTGATCGCTCGTGGAGGACGCTTCGCGTGAGAGATCGGCGGCTGGCTTGTGGGACTGGCATGAATCGAATCCTTGGCCATCCGTTTCGAATCAGGAGCAAGTGGAATTCTAGAGTTGAGGTCGGCATCCGAACGGGCGTGGCTTGGACGTACTCTGCGATCGCTCTCAATACGTGCTCTCGGGAGCTCCGCGCAAAGCATGTCTCGGGTTGCCTCAGATGTATGTCGGTTCCTGACGCGGAACTTTCACCCCGAAACAACATTGTGGTTGGTGGCAACGGCTCAGTCATGAAAAACGAACCATCCCGGATCTCAAAGTTCTTCGGTGATTTGGCGAACAAGACCTCGCTTGCGGCTGGGCGCGCCTCGACCTTCCTGTTAGCCGCGGGTGTGGTGGTCGTATGGGGCATCAGCGGCCCGCTCTTCCAGTTTTCGGACACTTGGCAGTTGGTCATTAACACTGGGACCACAATCGTAACTTTCCTTATGGTATTTCTGATTCAGAACTCGCAAAACCGTGACAGCGCGGCCATTCAGGTAAAGCTGGACGAACTCATTCGCGTGAGTGCGGCGCGCAATAGTCTCGTGGGAATTGAGCACCTCACAGACGATGAGATTGAGGAGCTTCGCTCGAAATGTGAAGCGCGTGCCAAGGCCGAAAAGGCCGGAGATGAGACAGTCGACCGGACCCGACAGTCAGCGCGGCAAGCCGCCGAGCAGATCGCCAGCTGACGATGTCAGCGCCGGCATCATCGAAAAGACCGGTAGAAAATATCGACGCCATCCTGCGGCTTGAAAAGCAGGATGAGAAAAAGATCGCTCTTCATCATCGTGTTTTTCATGCAATCGGATCGTTTGCGGGAACTCCGCAGTTCGTTGTGCTGCAGTGCGGGGCGGTGGTGTGTTGGATTGCGTTCGGCGGGGTATTCCCCGATCGCGCGCTTGATCCATTCCCGTTCCCGCTGCTCGGGACATTCCTTGCGCTGGAGGCGGTACTTCTCACCTCCTGTGTCCTCATTCGCCAAAATGCGACCGACCGCATCTTGGAGAAGCGGGATCGTCTAGAACTCAGATTAATCTGCTCTCTGAACGGGAGGCGACGCGATCTTTGAGAATATTGCAGAAGCTTGCCACGCGGCTGAACGTCGATGACGAGGATTGCCAACAAGACGAATTGGCGGAGGAGACGTCTGTTGATCAACTTGCCAGAGGCTTGCGCGAGCGCGAGCAGGCTGAAAAGGCTCAATGAGATGTTGGCCCCAAGTAAGCCGACATGCCGGTCGCCCTGATGCCACCTGCGTGGTCGTCATCATCTACACGAGCTAAGCCTGAACTTCGTCGAACAGAGTCCGTGCGATGCGCACGGTGCTAGAATTTGAGCGTAGTCCGGAGCCCGAACACCGAGGCGTTTTTGAGGACCTTTCCGGCGGATGACGTCGCCGGCCTCGTGGCGCCGCCGCCCGGATGGATGATGTACTGGAAGTTTGGCTGCAACGACCAGCCGTCCTTTATCTGATATTGGTAGACCGTCGTCAGCAACCCCTCGAAGTTTCGCAAGGGCCAATTTGGATTCACCAACGTCCGGTAGTCGGCGTCGAGCGCCTGCGCCCGTTTGGACACATGGGCATAGCCCGCGGCGATCCCGAACTTGTCGTCGGGCCGGTCATCACGAAGCCCGATGAACTCGAGGCCGGCATCAGCGTAGAGATCAATCAGGTTGCGATCAGCGGGCGCGCCGGCGGCCCTTGCGAACACACCGATCCCGCGATCGTCGCTGTGAGGCACGCGGTAAATCTGTCGCTCGAAGGCCGCCCAAGCACCGATGTCTCCTGCCAGCAACAAGGGCTGGCCGGTGCTACCGGAAGCGGCGAGCGAGCTGCCGTTCGACGCGAGCTGTTGATCCGCGAAAGGGCCAAAGTGCCGCCAGCCGCCGAACTTGATCTGGCCGGTCAGGTTGGGATCGCCCTTCTTGTTGTTCCAGGCGTACTGGATCTGACCCAGTAACAACGGCGGATCGTTGACGCGGAAATTGACGCCGTAGCGATTGCGCTCCTGCGGGTCGCCCGGTCCGGGTCCCGCTTGGTCGCCGTCGAAGATCCCACCCAGAACGGAAAGCTGGTCGGTCACGTTGACCAGTAGCCTTGCGCCCATGGCCGCCAAAGGTGGCGAAGGTCCCCCGCTGGGCAGATTGAGCGACGTGATCGCGGGCCAACCCATTGAGGCGTTCGTGAACACGTCTGTATATTTGGTGTTGAAGAATTCGCTGTCGGCGGCAAGCTGCCCCACCTTCAGCGAGATCCTCTTCGCGCCCCACTGCTTCTCGAAATACGCTTCGTAGAGGCGCGTTGCGGGCAGAGCCTCGATTCCGCTGACGACGAAGAAGTTCTGAAGATTGCTCCGGGACAGGCCGTCGCCATGGATCTGGAACATGTTGGCGTGAAAAGTGAGCTTATCGATGCCGACGAGTTTCTGCAGATCGACATCCACCGCAAGGTTGAGACGGCCTTCGTAGATAGCACCCCGCTTCAGGCCGCCGGAAGCGTTACCCAACGCCTCGCCGATGTAAGTGGCCGCGAACTTCACGCCGTACTTCTGCAGCGGATTGGGCAGAAGGCCGAGCGTCTTTTCCTCCACCGTGCTCTCACCCGTATCCGGGTCGGCAGGCTTGTCGTCGTCGGTCCTCTTATCCTCGTGGGCGGCGGCGCCGGCTGCCACGAGCAAGAGGACCGACATCGAAAGCACGACCTGCCTATAGACTCGCTGGGGTCTCGACACGCGAGTGTTCCTGATCTTGAGGATAGCCTTACGACTTGCCCGATCTTACAAGACAAGTCCACCGTGCAGGCATGTTCCAAAGGTACGGGTCAGACCAGCTGGATTGGCCGTCGCGATCGAAACTTTGTTGGGTCGCGCTGAGCGAATGTTGGCTATAGTGGGACTTTCGCGTTCTGGGGAGCATTGATGTTCGATGCGGCAACCAATGCGTTGCGCGCGGTCTTGGACGAAGCCTGCGAGAGCGTTTCGCAGCGCGAGATCGGACCGCGTAGCGATGTCGGCTCAAAGATACTGGAGGCGGCGACCAGAGGCGAGGTATCGCAGGACGAACTCACGCAGGTCGGCCGTGACGTCCTTTGGCGGGCGCCCGCGATGATGTGGCGCTGATCGGTCGAGGCGGGCGTGAACTTCCAGGTCACGGTGCTGAAGATCCTGGTGAGCTATCCGGACGGCTTCGCCGTCATGGATGACCTCAAGCGCGACATGGCCATTCTGGCGACCAGCGGCCGCGATTGGGCGGACCGGACCAAGCGCCTCGCTGCGCAGGTCCCCGCCCTCGACATCTTTTCTCAAGGCTTAGTAGAACGCATCAGCGGGGGCTGGAAGATCACGGCAAAGGGTCGGGCAGTGCTTGAATTCATGGAAGCCCGCCCGGAGGCATCCGCGCCGGCCCAACAGGCCGCAGCCGATGAGGCTCCCAAATTGGTATCCGAGACAGCGCCGGTTCCTCCGCTGCGGCAACCTGCCGACCGTGCCGAGCGGCGGCGCGCACGTCGCCAACGTCGTCGTGAGGCGCGGGAACGCGCGAGAGCGAACGCCTCTTGAGGTGGATCGAAGCCAAAGAAGAAGCCGCCGGGTGGGCGCTGCGGTTGAAATAGTCCCGGACTGTCGATTGCCTCCTAGCCCCAAGCGTACCGCCGTTACGTTCTTTGCGGCCAGGCTATTCCGACCTAAGAACGGTATTGCTTCGGGTATCGGGACGGCGACTTGTGCACGAGTCCTTCTACCGAGCCGGCAGGCGCGAATGGCGAGGGCGGAAACCAAACCTGCGCGGTAAGCGACCGTCTCGCCGGCCCGCACCACGCCCAGCACCCCGGCTTTGAATGGAAGGCCCCTTTTTGCCGACGAGAGCACCAGCCGAGGCGTGCCTGGAGGCATCGAGGAGGACGCAGGCGTCCGGAGACCGGGTAGGCCCGGCTAGGCGGGCACCGTCAGAGAATCGAGACGTTTCCGGAGAAATGCCAGCACCACGATCTCGTCGGAAGTGAGCTTGGCGTACTGGCGCTTGAACTTCCGCGCGATCTTGGCCTGAATCATCTTCACGAGATCACCTGACATGTAGGCGTTCAGGACTTCCGGGTGCACGTAGCACTTGCGGCAGATGGCCGGTGTGTTGCCGAGCTGCTTCGAGACACGTTCGATCGCGGCGACGACGTTGCGCTTCGCCTCGGCCTGGCTGTCGTAATTCTTGAATTCGGCAAGCACCAACGCCGCCAGAACGGTTCCCGCCCAAGTCCGAAAATCCTTGGCGCTGAAGTCCTCGCCGGTGATATCCTTGATGTAGGCGTTGACGTCGCCGGAATCGACGGTGCGGGGCTGTCCGTCGTCGTCCAGGTACTTGAAGAGCTCATGTCCGGGATCACCGCACAGCGCTTCACGATCGCGACTATCCGCTTGTCCTCGACGCGAAGCTTCCACTGTTGCCCGACTTGCCCGTGAAGTCGAAACGAAGGACGCCGCGCCCGACCGCGACGTGCTTGCGCGCATGGTGGTGAGCCCGTAGGACTTGTTTTTCTCGGCATACTCGGCATTGCCCACCCGGATCAATGTCTTCTCCAGAAGACTAACGATCGTGGCCAGCACCTTCTCGCGCGGCAGTCCGTCCCGCTTCATGCCGGCGGCGACCCGCTCCCGCAGCGCGGCAGCGAACAGGATGATATGCTCATACTTGTTCTGGTCGCGGAGCTCGCGCCACTTCGGATGGTAGCGATACTGCTTGCGACCCCGCGCATCGAGCCCGGTTGCTTGGATGTGCCCGTTTGACGACGGGCAGATCCACACGGACTCGTAGGCCGGCGGGATGCCGATTGATTTGATGCGTCGGATGACGGTGCCATCGGTTATGCGCTTGCCGTCCTTGTCGTAGTAGCTGAAAGTGGTTCCAGTTCGCTTTTGCGCGTGTACCCCGGCGCGGAGTCGCTGACGTACCGGAGGCCTTCTTCCGCGATGGTGGCCGCGACCTCGGCGGTGCGGTCCAGAACGTTTTCTTCGTTGCCGGTTTCTCGGAGCATGGGCCTGTCCCTTGGGATGCCCCCTGGGATCGAGGCTCCACTCTTTCTAAAGGGATGATGACACCGGTTGGTTCCGCTCTGAGCTCGTGGACGCGAGGTGTGGATGTGGCCCTTCAGAATATCGGGACCTCAAATGGAGAGCCGGGCCGGTTCCTTTCGACAACGCGCTGCGCAGTCGATGAGGGCGGCATCAGACAATCGCCACAAATTTCACCGACACGCTCCCCACAGTCAGTCTTCACGAAGGCCGCTATGTCCCAGTATTCACTCGATGTATTGCGTCAGCGCTATGTCGTCGAGAAAAGACCGCTCGAGGCCGACGTCGAGCAGATCCTGCGAACTGACAGCCGCGCGGGAGCCCGTGCCATCCTTGCTTCAATCGATAAACGGCGCTTCGAAAACAGGTCCGAAGGGCAGCGCCTCCGCAAGATGCTCCGCTTCGAGACATCTCTCTGGGAAAGCGGCCATCATGCGGTGGCAGGCGTGGACGAGGCCGGAATGAGCCCTCTCGCCGGGCCCGTCTCCGCTGGCGCCGTGATCCTGAAGCCCGGCACGCGGATAATCGGAATTGACGACTCGAAAAAACTCGACGCCGCGGCTCGCGAAGAACTCTCGAAGGAAATCAAGGAAAAGGCAGAGAGTTGGTGTGTAGCATTCGTCGAGGTCGAGGAGATCGACGCAATCAACATCTATTGGGCAGGCATCCAGGCGATGCAGCGGGCGGTCCGGGGGCTAGGGTTGACGCCGCAGCACTTGCTGATCGACGCGAAGCGGTTGAAGGAAATCGACATCCCTCAGCAGCCCATCAACAAAGGCGATGCCAAGTCCGCCAGCATTGCGGCCGCCTCCATCCTCGCGAAAGTCGAGCGCGACACAGTCATGCGGACGCTCGACGAGCGTCACCCCGGCTACGGATTCGCAGATCACAAGGGCTACCCGGTGCCGGCTCATTATGAGGCGCTCGCCAGGCTTGGTGCATGCGCTGCTCACCGGAGGTCGTTTGGACCTGTACGCAAGGCGCTCGGGCTGCCGCCCCTGCCGCCGTGGCCTTCGGCGTCCGAGCGCGCCGCGAGCTGAACTCCAGATCGAGCGCTTCGTCTCGGCTGCATTATTTTCGCGACCACTTCGTTTCGCGAACGACGTCCTTGGCGTTTTTGTCGGACCTCAGGCCGAGATAGACCGGCTGGCGCAGCTCGCCCTTGCTGGTCCACTCCGCGAATTTCACTTCGGCGACCAAGGAAGGACGCACCCAGGTCGTAACCCGCTCATTTTTCACCTTGCCAGGGAAGGGCGACTTGGCTGTCTTCAGCCTCACGACCTTGCGGTGAAGCTCTTCGAGAACTTGGTGGCTGAAGCCGGTGCCGACGTGGCCAATGTACCGCCATGCATCGGCGTCGCGTACCGCCAGCACGAGGGCGCCGAAGAAGGGCCGGGTTCGCCTCGGCGCGGTGAAGCCGGCGATCACTACCTCCTGCCGCTGCGCGGTCTTCACCTTCAGCCAATCGGCGGTCCGGCGTCCGGACGCGTACGGGCTGTCGGCGCGCTTGGCCATGATGCCTTCGAGATGTCTCAGCTCGGCTTGTGCAAAGAACTTTGTGCCGCTGCCTTTGCGGTGGTTGCTGAACGCAATGAGCTTGTGGCGCGGCAGGAGGGCCTTGAGCCGCTTCTTGCGCTCGAGAAGCGGCAGCGCACGCAGGTCCTCGCCGGCTGCGAACATGAGGTCGAACGCGCAGTACAAAAGCTTGGCCTCGTGACGCAGGGCGTTTTGAAGCAACTGGAAATGGGATACGCCGTCCTTCCCGATCGCAACGAGCTCGCCATCGATCACGGCGTCCGCCTTCACTCCCTCGAGTGCTTTCGCGACCTCGACATAGGAGTGGCTGATGATCTTCCCGTTGCGGCTGTAGAGCGCGACCCGACCACGCCGGATTTCCGCGACCATGCGGAACCCATCGAACTTGTCCTCGAAGAGCCAATCGGAATCGTCGAACGGCGAATCTGTCAGCGTGGCCAGCATAGGCTGCAGGCGAAGAGGCAGGGTCGATTTTCGGGCCATGGCTGGACGACGGGTGACGGAGGGTAGGAACGAGGAGGATGCATCGTCAGTTCCGTCCGACATATTGAAGGCTTCGGCAGCCCCACGCCTGCCTCGATAGCCTCCCTTCAAGTCGGGGAGGTCATCGTGGGTGCTCGACGCGTAGCACGATCATCGGCGGCTCAACGGCCGCCACACCTGCTGAAGATCCACGCGCGCCGATCAAGGAGCAGATCGATCTGCTGTTGAAGTCCTTGGTGGGTCGGATATCGGCCGCCGACTTGCGTAAGGGCCTCTCTACAGACCCGGCAAGGCGCGAAATGAAGAGGACGGGAGCCGAACCCGCGCGGTATCGCCAGCCGCGACCGCTCCGGCGGCCCTGACCACGGCCAGCACCCCGCATTTGAATGGAGGGCCCGTTTCCGCCGACGACAGCACCTGCCGTTTCATGCCGGCCTGGAAACGGTCGATGAGGATACAGGGCGTCCGGAGGCCGGTCAGCTCCACGATCGCCGTGGCTCCAAGCTCGATGAGCGTCCCGAGCGGCATCCGCTCAAGGTCCAGACCGGCAGTGGTGATGTTCTCACCGAGCTCTCCAGGCCGCACCTCGAAGCCCGCGTCCGAGAGGGAGGCGAAGAGCTCGGACGGGATCAGGTGAACCTGCCGGAGATTGGGTAGGCGAGGCCGGCGGCGGGCGAGATAGCGGTGCCGGACAAACTGGCCGGCGTGGGCGTCGCCTTCGACCCCATAGCCTTCCACCAGCACGATCTCGTCCTGCGGCGGTTTGCTGAAGTGGTGAGCGCGATCGGCGGCGACCGCGACCACGGTGCCCTCCGGCGAGAGCGCGTACGCCTGCGGCATCAGGCCGCCCGGGCGACCGAGCGCCGCTTCTGGCGGAAGTAGCGCGTGATCTCCGGAAGGGCCATGGCGTTCAGGACGCGGTCGGCAGGGACGCCGCCCTTCCGGGCCATCTCGACGCCCCAGTGCATGTGGTCGAGCTCGGGGACCGAGTGCGCGTCCGGATTGATGCTCATCATGCAGCCGAACTCGAGGGCAGCCTGGTGCCAGCGCCAATCCAGGTCTAGTCGCCAAGGATGGGCGTTGATCTCGACGACGACGTCATGCCTGGCGCATGCCCGCAGGACCTTCTCGATGTCGATTTCGTAGCCCGGCCGCCGCTGCAGCTGCCGCCCGGTCATATGGCCTATGATGGTGGTGTGGGGATCGGAGATCGCACGAAGCAGGCGCTGCGTCTGCGCCTTGCGGTCGAGTTTGAATCGGCCGTGGATGCTCGCGACCACGAAGTCGAAGCGCTGCAGCACTTCGTCCGCATAGTCCAGCGAGCCGTCGGCCAGAATGTCGGACTCGATGCCTTTCAGGATCCGGAAATCCTTGCCGAAGCGCTTGTTCAACCGGTCGGCGTCCCGGTGCTGCTGCGCGATCTCTTCCTCCGAGAGACCGCCTGCGTAGTGCGCGGACTTGGAGTGGTCGGCGACCCCGAAATACTCGAAACCGCGCTGGCGCGTGGCCTTGGCCATCGTCTCCAAGGTCTCCGTGCCGTCGGACGCATCGGTGTGGCAATGAAGGATTCCGCGCAAGTCCTTGTCGGTGACGAGCTTCGGCAGCTTGCCCTTCAGGGCCAGCTCGACCTCGCCCCGGCCCTCACGGAGTTCAGGATCGATGAACGGCAGGCCGAGGGCACTATAGATCTGGGCCTCGTCGCCGGCGATCAGGGTGCGACCCTTGTGCAGCCCGTCGCTCTCTAGCCGCATTCCTTTCTCCGCGGCCAAAGCCTGGAGCCTCTCGATGTGAGCGGCTGAGCCGGTGCCGAAAAGAAGGGCGGCGCCGAAGTGGTTGCGGTCGGACAAGCGGATTTGCAGTCCGTCCGCCGCCGAAGCATTCGCCGCCTTCTCGATCTTGGCAGCCTCCGCGACGATCGTGAGGTCGCCGACGAGTTCGCAGCCGCGGCGGAAGTCGCCTGCGATCGTCACGCGTTTAAGCTCCGGCCGGGCCTTACGCAGCGAATCCTTGGCGTGCGCGAGCAGGGCGGCCGCACGATGCAGATGGAGGCGACCTTCTCCGCTTTTCGCGAGGGCCAGGTTCTGCAGAATCTTGGTCTGCAGCGCCGCGCCGAGACCTTTGGCCTTCTTGATGCGGTCGTCCTTGGCGGCGGCCTCCAACTCCGCGAGCGAAGTGATGCCGAGATCCTTGTAGAGCCGCAGCACCTTCTCGGGGCGGAGGCCGGGAACGGCGAGCATCTTGAGCACGCCCTCGGGTATCTCCTTCCGGAGCTTCTCAAGGCTCGGATGAGAGCCCGTCTTGTGAAGCGTGGCGATAATGTCGGCGATCGCCTCGCCGACGCCGGGGATTTCCGTGAGCCGGTCTTCGGCGATGAGCACGTCCAGAGGGACGGCAAGGGCCGCCAGGCTGTCTGCGGCGCGCGCATAGGCTTTGGCCCTGTACGGGTTCCCGCCACGCAACGCCGTCCGCTGTGCGTATTCTCGCAGGAGACTGACGATCGTGCGAACGTCGGGGGAGGCCACTCAACAACCCTCCCGTTCCGCGCCGGGCCTCACCGGCGCAAAGTCTCCCTTAGCGGGTGGGCCGTCATCGCGCCGGCGATCGAGAGATGCCTCAAGTTTTTGCGCTGCCCGGAAGTCCTCAAGGTGCTGCGTGTTCGGGCTGTAAGCGGCCTCCTTATTGAGGAGATTGTAAGTTCGCCCCGCAACCAGCTGCAGATGCTTCATTCTGCCGCGCGGCAGCGATCGGGCTTTGCAAAGAGCCCGGACGGCGTCGGCGCGGAAGTAATCGAAGGCGTCAGACATGGTCTCGGTAAACGCCCATTCTCGCCTATAGTTCGGTCGACATCGTCAGCCCGCAGGACCGTTATGGGCGACATTTGGCGTGCACCTATAATCGTCAGCAGGCTACAGCTCAGCGCGTGGCGAGAACAGTGAAGGCAGGCGCGATGAAAGCGGCGCTGCGAGTTCGTTTACGGCCGGCCTGTCCGAAACGTTCGGACCTCACGTTTTCGGACTTGGCTGCGGAGTGGGGAGACCTTGGGGAGGCTGAGAAGGTGTGGGATTATTCTGCTGCTGAGGCGCTGCGGCCTCGCCGCCTGCGTGAGGAACGCAGATACCGATGTTGCTGAGCAGCCGTTTGGCCTGGAGGTCGCGCACCTTTGAGTATTCGCGTCGTCGCTCGATATTGGCCGCGGCCCATCGGTCCCAGGCCTCGAAAGCGTCCGTGTAGTGCTTTCGCATCTGCTCCTCGGCGGCAAGGCAATCGGCGAACTTGTCGAAAAACCAGGTCGGTGTTGACCGGGGTCATACCTCCTACCAGGACAACGAGCATCCATTTCATCTTGCCGATCGCCTTTCGCGCCGGGCGAATTCTCCGCTAACGCGAACAATTCCGTCCACGGTGGTTAGATGGCCCGACGGCTGCGACCGGCCACAAAACCGTAGACGAGAAGCACGATGATGGCGCCTACCACTGCCCCCACCAGCCCCGCGCCTTCTCCTGGCCGGTACCAGCCGAGAGCCTGGCCAAGATAGGTCGCAACGAACGCGCCCACTATTCCCAGGATCGTGGTCAGGATGAAACCCGAGGGCTCGTTGTCGCCAGGCATGATGAACTTCGCGATGATGCCTGCGATGAAGCCGATGATGATCGTCCATATGATGCCCATGTCTCTCCCTCGGTGGCTGTGATTATCCCGCCGATGGAGCCGGAAGACGTCCATCAGGTGTGTATTTGTCCACGGCTGCCGGAAGCTCGCGCGACAATCGGTTGAGGATCTCCTGCTGAGACAGGCCGGTCTGCTGCTCCAGCTTTTGAAGGACGTCCGGACCGATAGCCTGCTGGAGTTCGGGCGGGGTGACTTCGCGATTTGGCCCCTGATTGATCCAGGATTGGGCCGCTTCGCCCTGCCCGTTCTGCTTGAAGTGCTCGAGCAACTCGCCGATCCCGCCGCTCAGCAGCGAACCCACCCCACCGCCTCCCACAACGCCGCCAAGATTTCCGAGCATGCCGCTCAGGGAATCCTTGGCACCCGCCGGCTGACCGGAGGTAGCATTGCGAAACATGTCGGCGAGCTTGTCACGATTTTGGTAACCGGCGATTGCGAGCATACCCAAGAGGGCAGTCATCGATGGCATTCCGCGGCTCATTTTCGGCTCCTCAGTTCGATGATTGGTAACCTTGCAAGAAAAGGGCGGCCCGCGTGGGGCAGGCCGCCGGTTAATTCATCGCGCTCCGGTGCCGTAGAGCTGCCGTTCTCTCCGGACCTCCTCCGCACCGTAAGGCCGGGCGGATGGATCGTAATTCTTCCACCCGCCCTTCTGCCAGGCTGCGCTTCGGTCGCGCAGATTGACGGCGGACTGGTTCAGGATCGCTTCGTATCGCGCCCGGTCCGCGTCCGGCACACGCGCTGAAACCAGCGTGCCGCCGCGCCTCACACCTTCGGCGTAGAGCGGAGCTTCCTCATCGGATACACCAGCCTGCGTCAACGCGCCGACCACCCCGCCCGTAGCGCCGCCAGCTGCGGCACCCAGCGCGGTCGACGCAAGCCATCCGGCCGCCACGACCGGACCCAGGCCGGGTATAGCCAACAACCCAAGGCCCGCGAGCAAGCCGGCCGCGCCACCGAGGCCTGCGCCGACGCCCGCTCCCGTGGCCGCACCTTCAGCCCGATCATCAACCCCATCTCGATCTCGATCGACCTTCTTGTCGGTGCTGTACCAGTTGTCGGAATTGTTCGCGACGATGCTCAAATCCGAATGCGGCACGCCCGCGGCCTCCAGGCTCGTCACCGCGCGCTGCGCATCGGAGTAGTTATCGTAGAGACGTGAAATCGTGACGGTCATCTTGAATCCCTCTCAATTTTGGTGGGCGCAGGTTATTTCGCCCCGTTCACGTTGCCCTGGAAATCCAGACTGACATCGGTCGAGGCGCCGCCTTTAGTGGCCTTTCCGCGCCAGACGCCGTTGTCGTCCTTCTTCAGGGATGTGACGTTGGTGTAGCCTGCGTCCTCAATCTTCGATTTGGCCTGGCCCTCGGTGAAGCTGTTGGCGCCTGCGACCGGCTTGTTGGAATTGTTCTGACCGGAACTGTTGACCGCGTTATTGTTGGGCCGATCAGTGGCCGGCGGGTTTTGCGCAAACGACGGACCCGCGAGAAGCGAAGCAGCCGTTAACAGAAGAAGCAGCCTCTTGTTCATGTCGTCCTCCAGAAGTGGCACGGCACAAACATGCGCTGGACTGAGAAGTTCCAAGTTTTCCCGGTCCGTGGGTTTGGAATGGAGGATGTAGAAAAGCATCTGCAAGAAACGGGAGCGGGCTCCGGGCGGCGTATTTGAATCTAAATGGGCCGGAGCGTCCGGAGCTGGCCAACTCGGGCGATGTGCGCCAAAGGGCCGCTGTGCTCATGCGGTGCGACGAAGCCTTCATGCAGGCGGTCGAGCAAACGAAAATGGAAAGGCCAACAAAGGTGGAGCCGAGATGCTGCTGGCGCTCGTTTGGCTTCGGCCCGGCAACAGCTTCTTGGAGGGAACCCCACGATTCCTTGAAGCGTTGCACTGACATCAGTTTGGCAGACGGAGGAGCAGATGGTGGCAGCGAAGAAGAAGACTGCACGGGGACGCAAACAAGATCGCACCCGTGTGGCTAAGGGCCAGGACTACGAACTGCGATACGAAGCAAAGAAAACTGGCCGCTCGGCCTCCGCGGTGAAGAAAGCCGTGAAGAAGGTCGGCAACAGCCGCAAGCGGGTCGAGAAACGTCTCGGCCGCTGAGGGCAGGTTCGCCACGTATTTCGGCGTGGCGATTGGCGGCCCTCAGATCCTGCAGGAGAAGCGGGTGAAGGCAGTCAGCATCTGCAAGCGCGGCTCACGTCGCGCAGGTAGATCTCGGTCCGGAGAAATGCGAGTTCGGTTTCTAGAGCGGACTCGCGGACGTCAACGTACCAGGATTTTGGCCGACCGTCCGTGCCGGTCGCTCCAGCGATAGGCGCGGCGCTTCAGCGAATCCTTGAGTTCGAACGGCGACTGTTCGGCCATATCCGGATGGTCTTCTGTCGTGCGCTCTCGAGCAGGACAGCGAGCGCTGGCGCGCCGGTCGTTGGTAGGTCGAAGTCCAAGATCTCGAGCAGCGCGTGACAGTCGTGAACCGCGCGGTGCGCCTGGTGGAAATAGCCGGCGCCGTTCAGAAGGTAGCCGAGCTTCGCTCCATCGAAGCCGTGCTGCCGCGAATCGACCTCGGTCGCGGAGCATGCCCACGCCTTCCGCTCGAAGACGGGCTAGTAGCGTTCGGAAAACTTCCGATCGAATCTACTGTTATGCGCGATGACCAGGACCACGGAATCGTCGACGAAGGCGTTCACGGCGGCCTCGTCGATCCTGTGGCCGGCCACCATTTTCATCGGTGATGCCGGTAAGCGCCGTGATCTCGGCCGGGATCGGCTCGGACGACTATGAAGGCGGAGAACGTGTCCGTGACATCAATGATGCGACCGTCCGGCGTGTAGCCAAACTTGACCATGCCGAGCTCGATGACTTCGTCCTTGCGGTGGTCGAGGCCGGTTGTCTCGGTGTCGAGCAGGATGCCGATCTTGGTTTCCTGTCCGAAGGCCGGCATCCACGTTTGGCGCGGTACCAGGCGGCGCAGCACCCGGTAGTCGCTCGATCGGCCTAGTACCTCGGCCATCGCGGCCAGATCCGATGCGTCTTGAAACATCTCTTCTCGTGTTGAGCCGATGAGGTAGTCCCGTCAGGCCCCACAATATCGGGACCGCTCGGCGCGAGATATCTGAAAGACAAGCAATTCACGGGCTTTTCGGGAGTGTCGGTGCAGTTGGCCCCCCTTGCGGGACGCTCGCGCAGGGCCTCAATCGCGAGCGCTCCAGAGGTCCGCGCTATGAACGGGCGGATCGGCGGAGCAGCTCCAAAAGGCTAGACAGGCGTCCGCGTATGGTGCCGACCCTGGGATTGCTACGGCCCCACTGGTGCGTGATCGTTTACGATCTGCAGCTATATTTGGGTCCATGGACTCCTCGTACGACTCCGAGCGCGAGGCCGTCGCGGCAATGAAGCTTGCCGCCGAAGCCGATGGGCTAGAACGGCAGAGATGGATCACCGCCGCCCTGGCGTGGCCAGAACTCACTCGCCTCCGGGGGCTGCCGAGCACAACCTGCCGGAAGGGTGGCCTACGCGGCAGCTCGTTACCGGTGCGAGGCGCAGCGCCTCCCCCACCCGCTTCCAAGCCCCTAGGATCGCGATCAGGGGGAAACGCGATGTCGGACCCGCCCACGGCATCCAATCCTCCCTGGTGAGGCCAGGACCACCGGCTGGGTAGGCGAGCTTGGTCCTGGGGAAGCGTCTGTCGGCAGATCCCTTCGCGCACTGCGGGACGGCCGCGAGGCTTCATCGGGTGCGCGGTGCGGCACCATCAAGAACGACAGGGGTGGGGGCGTCAGGCCTCGCCGGGTCCAGAGAAAGTCGCTGCAGCCGGCGTCGTGCGAGGCGTTGGCAGCGGCCGCTCGGTCGGTCCGGATGCCGAGGGATGACCGCCCCTGCTGTCATACCGTTCGGCGAGATCCAGGAGACGACGCCGGGTGAACGGATCGGCTTTCTCCGCCATACCCCCGACCCTTTGGGCCAGACCTCGGTAGAACTCCTGCTCCATGACACGCCCCTCAACATCACTGCCGGAGCTGCGTGCTCTACGGTCACGAAGTCAAGAAGGCCGGCAACAGTGTGAACCCGACCAAATTTTTATCGGCCAGCTTGAGGATCTCGGCTGAACTAGAGTGCCATGGCAGGGGGAAAAAAGATGGCCATGCTCCATCCGGTCCGGAAGGCGTGCCCGGCGTGCGGCAAGCCGATGAAAGCTGTGTCCGACGGAGCTTCGGAGCGGCGGTCGCGGTACTTTGCACCAATTGCAACGATGACCCGCTACACGCCCCCCGATGCTCGCAAGTGGGCGGATGGTCCGTTGCGACCTCCGGAGCCCTAGGTCTTCGCTGCGCGCGGTCTTGGTGTCGAGCATGGAACGGCCTCGGCCCGATGTTGTTGATGTGGTGGGCCCGCGCGAATGCACGGCCCGCGTGGCTCCGCCATCAAGCCCCCAGCCCCCAAAAGGCGGGGCCACGCTCATTCTTCCCAGTCATCGGGCAGAATTTTTCGTCGACCGTAACTTGCGTGAATCCTCGGCTGAGCGGGTTCAGGCAGAATGTGCTTTCGCTTGGGGGCGACCTCCAATGTTCGATGCTGAAACCACCGCGCTGTTGCGCGCGCTCCTCGACGAAGTGTGCGAGAGCGTGTCGCGCTACGAGACCTCCGCTCGCACCCACGTGGCCTCCATGATCCTCGAAGCCGCCGGCAAGGGCGACACCTCAGTCGACGGGCTGAAGAAGATCGGCGTCACTGCGCTTCGCGAGGCGCCAATCGTGCGGCATTGACCCTGCTCTCAAGCGAGCGCGCGGCCAGCGCCGCCCGGCCTATAGCTAAGGCGTGTACGCTTTAAGCGGCTGGCCGTCTGATGTCCGGTTTGCGGTCAACATCTGCCTAAGAGGGGATCGCCTGCGAGGTGGCGGATGGGCCAAAACCGGACTCACGGTGCCATGCACATGCGTCGCGCGTAGTCTATTGCTGCGATCTGCTTTCAAGCAGCCGGTCGCGGCCTCCTCCGATACAAAGCGCTCCGCTCGCTGCCATGCCTCGTCGTTGTCGCCGCGGAACTGGAAATATTTCCTAAACACGCTGCGCTGGGATTTCGTGTCGATAGCAACAGTCTGCGCAAACTGCACGAGCGTGCTTATCTTATGGAAGCCGCCGATGATCAGGAGCTGCGCGCCGGCTTGTACGCCGCACGCAGCCGATCGCGCAACGTCAGTCCATCGGTCGGGCAATTTGACGCGCAGGAGGACGGCACAAGCTCAAAACGGTGATCCGCCGTGACATCGTCCCGCAGCGCGGTCATGAAGGCCCGCAATCGCTTTTCATGTACGGCCGTTTGATCGGTGGGCTCGTTCGACGTGTCTCTATATTTGAAATCGCCGACAGAGACAGCTAAGGCGTGGCTGGCGGTCTCGGCGGATGCATCTGAGATGAGGCTGGATCCCAGGAACAGACCGGCTGGGGTAACAGCGTGCAGGATTGAGCTGTGGCGCATGGCGATGACTCGATCTCCTCGGCTGAGTCCATCTTACAAGATCGATTCTTTCCGTCTCCTGTCGAAGAAATTAATCCACGGTCACGCTACGCGGCCGCCCATAGCAGCGCATCGCTAATGTCTGCAGTGGGTCAACAGTGACCGTTCGCCGCGGGATCAGTTCCGGTCTACCGGGAAGTCGCCGGGCGCCGTTCAGAAGACCGCGAACGGGCCAGGAGGCGACATCTCCCAAAACGGCAATGCCTTGCAAACGGAGAAACCGCTTAGCATTCTCGCGGGTTTCACTCCTTTGTGCCGGTGGCAGATCGCGGGCGATCTCTTTTTCCAAGGCGATCGTCGCAAGCTGTTATTTCTTTGGCGCAGAGCCATCCTTCATGGGAGCGTTGTAGTCGGCCTGCGAACTATTGATGTTTGATGGATTGCCGGGAGCACTGCTACCGGTTGTCGTCCCGACCGCGTTGGTTGTCTCTCCCGGTGCATGAGAAGCCGCGCCAGGCGGGTCTTGGTTGCCAACATACCCGGACTCTCCGGAATTGCGGGTTTTTATACCCTTATCAGCTTCAGCTTGCACGTTTTGAGCAACACCGGATTGAGACGTCGCCTCCGTTTGCTGCTGGGCAGCAGCAGGTACCGATTATGGCTGGAAGTGCGACTAGCAATGCCACAGATAGAGTTCTCCATCGAAGCCCCGCCGCTTCTTCAACGATCCCCGAACATTTCGGCCAAACCGATGAAAACTTGGGACTGCAGCGTTGACACATTTCACGGAGAAAGCAGGTTTGAACGCAGTCCGTGCTCTTCATGCGCCGCTACAACCTACACGGACACGCGGTCCTCGTCTCGCAGGAACGACCGCGCACTGACTTGGTTGTGCTTGTCTTCCGGATAGGAGAGGTAACGATCATGGACCGTGAACATGTGAAGGGCGCCGCCGACAAGGCAAAAGGCGCGATCAAAGAAGGGGCCGGCAAGCTTACCGGAGATAAGGACCTGGAGGCAGAAGGCAAAATGGATAAGGCTAAGGGATCCGCCCATAACGCCGCAGGAAATGTGAAGGACGCGGCGCGGGATACCTCTGATGCCTTAAAAAAATAGCGAAGTTGTTGACCAAGAACTGGCCGCCTCTGGGCGGCCATTTCTTTCGCGATACGGCTCTTTCACTTCGCTATCGAAAGGCAGTAACCGCGTCGACGGCGGCCGGGCCTCTCGCTCGGGCTGGATCTGCGAATCCTCCTAGATGCGATGCGCCTTCGCAGGCTTGGATCTCCGCCCGAGGGCGTTGACTTGCGGCTTTGTGATCAACCCTCAATTGCAACTTTTTCCCAAATAGCGCAGTATTGGGTTTTCATCCCGGCCCGCATTTTAGGAATCCAATGGGTGTCAAATTCGTACTGGCGAAGCTCCTCGAAGCGGAGCTTAACGCACGAGGCGTGAGATCCATACCGTCATCAGACTGCGTCGACATCGTGCATCGTTTGTTGGAACAGCTCACAGAAATAGAGCTTACCTTGGCCGCGCGCGAGGTAGATGAACAGTCTGGACGCTAGGCTCTTGATCGGAGCGCATCTTCATAAGGTCGCGCGATCAGCGCTTATGCGTTTTTTTGCGGAAAGGACACTGATTAATGACTAAGCCAAATTGCGTAATAGTTCGGGCCTATGGACGACAGTTGGATCAGCTCCGCTCAGAGGCGTCCCGGATGTCAAAAGGCAGGAAGATCCTGGTGGGTAGAACGTGCGGACGCCGGCACCCGATTCTGTTTCGAGGACACCGACACAAGGAAAGCGTTCGCTTCCATCTGCGAGAGCTTAGCGATCCCCTGCCGCGACGTCTAACTCGCGTCGCTCGGGGTCTCGGATCAACCACCACGACTCCCGCGCATCGTTCTGCCAAAGTCCGGCCAACGGAGAGTCCGAACGCTTTTCAATGGGCATGAAAACTACTAGTCTTCCGCGGCAGCGAAATTCGATCGGAGCATAGTCACACAAGACTCAACGGAGGATGCCATGGCGAAGAGAGCAATAGCGCTCGGCGGTGGTGGACCGGCGGCAGGGCTGCACATCGGGGTTCTGGAAGCTCTCGCCGCACACAACATAACGTTCGATGTCTGGGCATTGTCCTGCATCGGCGCATGGGTCGGGATCGTCTACAACCAATGGGACGATCATGAAGACAAAGTCGAAAAGACTCACCAATTCTTCAGGAAGGGCGTCTTTCGGGACGACGAAAGCTATAAGCGTTTTCCCATAAACACAGTCTTCGGTCCGGATTGGCGCAGCAACATAAAGGCGCTGAACAACTTCGTCGGCGATTCCGACAACTATAAGGACTTCCTATGGGATCCATACCGGATGATGGACGTCTTCCAGGACTCGATGGAGATTTTCTTCAATCAGCTGCCTGACAGAGACAGAAAAAAGAAGTTCACAAGATTGGATGAAGGGGATTTCAATAGATGGATTCTCAATCAAGCGATGGCAACCAATCCCTTCATCCGTTATTTGACGTCCTTAATGTACCTTTCCAACGTCAACGGCCTGTCAAGGATCAACTATCCAGATAGCGAGTTCATGAAGGGGATAGATTTCGAACAGCTGAGGAAGCCTGGAAAACCAGCAATCTTCCATAACGCCTGGAACCTTGATCAGCAGAAGCTCGCATTATTTTCCAATCGTCCCATGAAAAGGGCGAGCGGAAAGTTTATGTTTGAGGGCCCTATAGACGCACGCACCTTGTGTGCGTGTTCGGCTCTTCCCTTCGTCGAAGGTACCGTAGAGATTGGCGGAGTGACCTACTGCGAAGGGGCGCTTGTCGATACTGTCAACTTCGAAAGTTTGCTGGAGGAGCACCCGGAGCTGGAAGAGATATGGGTGAGCCGGATTGTGGATTCAAAGCAAATCCGCAAGCCGGAGAACCTTCATGACGCGCTGGCAAATCTTTGCCAATTATTCGCCTCGACGGTTGGCGAGGACGACGTCAAGCTTTTCAAATACCACATCCGGTGTGACAAAACATCGAAACAGGAGGAGGTAAGGCGCAAGAAAATCAAGATCATAGAGATTCACGTTCCGGGTCACATCAATTTCAAATGGAATCACAGCAATCTCGATAATGGACGCAAGCTGGGAAAGGCCGCTGCAGAGCAGGCAATCGCGGCGTTCGGAAGGCATCAGGCGCTCCCTGCGCACGACGGGCCGCATTTCATCAACGAGAAGCCAGAGGGGCCGGCTTGGCAAAGCGTGTGTGAATATCACAAGGAGCTGAAGCGAGCCGCTGCATAAAGGCTCGAGCATGATATGGACAGGCGGAAGTCTCCGAACGGAACTCCTCAACCTCGAAATAATGATTTGAGGCCAATCATCCGGGCCAGACGCAACGACCCGGCGTTTTGCGATAGTCACCGCAGTTGGTCGAGCAGCGCCTTCGCCTGCTTCATATCTCTCGTGTCGAAGCCCTCGGTAAAGGATTCATAGATCGGGGCAAGTAAATCGAGCGCCTGCTCGCGTTTTTGCTGATCGATGCACAGCGCCGCAAGATCTGTCGCGGCCCGAAGCTCAAGGGCCTTGGCGCGTTGGCCTCTTGCCATCGCCAATGCCTGTTCGATCAGGGACTGCGCCACAGCCTCGGCATCTGGCCCACCCCGGCCTATTAGCACCCGTGCTTTGAGTCGGTACAATTCGGCTTCCAAAATTCGTTCGCTGTTGCGGGTACTTATAGCGAGACCCGACTCGATCAGCTCCAGCGCGGGCTCGTAGTCTCGATCAATCAACAGGCGCTGACACAAAAGTACCAAGAGCGCGGTAATGGCCAACTGATAACCGGCGTGACGGTACTCGTCCAACGCAGCACGGATTTCCCCAAGCGCGTTGGGTGAGCGATCGAGCGATGCCATGCATATGCCGCGAACGGCGCGGGCCAAACGCCACTGCCGGAATCCATGCTCCTCCGACAGGGCGATACAGCGCTCGGCAAAACTCTGCGCTATCAGGAACTCGCCGCGGAGAGCTTGGAGAATGCACGCATAATAAAATGCGTATGCTTGCGAATGCGGATGGCTAATGGCATCGGCGCGCTGAATTGCAGCGTTCATTCGCATGGTGGCCGTATCATCGCGGCCAAGCAGCCAGAGTGGCCACGACATCAGCGCAAGGTCGGCCACGCCGGCATCCTGGCCGGCCACACGCGCTGCCAGTCTATCCTCCTCGCTGCTCGCCTCGAAGGCTTCGAAAGCCCGTTCGATCGCTTCCTGGGCTCCGGTGATCTGTCCCATGAACAGGCGGATCATCGCCTGCCCGCGCATCGCATTGAGCAAGGCTGGCCGATCGCCGCGCGTTTGGGAGAGATGAAGTAAAGCGGCGATCGTTTCCTGGGCCAGCGGCAGTTCACCGCGAATGACGCTCGCAGTGGTTAGCCAGAACATGACCTGAAGTTGCTCGGGAGGATCTCGCAGGCGCTCGCATAGCTCTCGCGCGCGAGCAAAGGTAGCCATCGCATGGTTGGAGGCTGGCCCTTGGGTAGCGATCAGGCAGGGCCCCAGAGCGAACTGGAGGTCAAGTTCAAGCCTGTCATTCCGTGCGTCATCGGGCCGATGGCTCGTGGCCTCGATCCCTCGTTGCAAGTGCGCAATGGCCTCAAGATTGGCAGAGCGCATGGCTGCCTTCTTGCCGGCTTGCAGCCAGTATGCCTCCGCTTTTTCGAACAGTCCGGCCTCGGTGAGATGGTGCGCGAGCGTTTCGGGCTGAGCATCCACAATTTCCGGGAACCGTTGCTCGAAGGCCTCCGCGATCGTGGCATGCAGCGCTGCGCGTCGGCTCTTCAGGAGCCCTGAATAGGCAGCGTCCCGTACAAGTGCATGCTTGAAGGTATACACCGCCTGCGGTAACTCGCCGCGGCGGAAGATCAACTCCGATCGGACCAACTGGGCAAGAGCCTCCTCCAGTCTCTCTCTTGGCAACCCGGCCACCGTGCTCAGCAGTTCGTACGAAAACTCGCGACCCACCACGGCGCCGACCTGAGCTACCTCCCTTATCGGGGCCAATCGATCGAGTCTGGCCATCAGCGATGCCTGTAACGTGGTCGGAATCGCCATCGCTGGCAGAGGGCGGCTTAGGGTGTAATGATCGTCCTGCTCTTGCAAGAACCCGGTTTCGAGCACGGTCTTGGTCAGCTCCTCTACGAACAGTGGCACGCCATCAGTGCGGGCGAGTATCTGATCCAAGACCTCCTTCGGGAGCGCCTTGCCGGCGGTCACCCGCTCGATCAACGCCGCTCCGTTGCGACGGTTAAGTCGCGTCAAAGAGAGCGTCGTGACATGCGCATGACCAGGCCAGGGCGGCGTGAATTCCGGTCTTGCGGTGATGAGCAGCAGCACCCGAAGCCGCGGTACTTGTTCCAAGGTCATCGTCAGGAGCTCGAGAGAAGTCGGGTCCGCCCAATGGACATCCTCAACAATGACGAATACTGGTTGCAGTGCTGCCAGGCTTTTCAGCTGAGCCAATAGCGCCGCTAATGTCATTTCTTTGCGCTTTTGCGGACTCAGCTCCGGCAGTCGGTAACGCTCACCGAGTGGCAAGGACAAGAGATTGGCCAGAGGCACTACGCGATCTGCGTCAGCTCCGGATCGACCGAGCAGGACCTCAAGCTTGGCGAATTTAGCTGTCGGCGAATCACTCCGCTCGAACCGGGCGGCTCGTTCGAGTTGCCGGATAAACGGGTACAACGCACTATTGGTATGATGCGCCGAGCAGAACTGGCGCACCGTGATGTGCTCCTCTCCTTGCAGCCGCTCGTCGAGCGCCAAGGCGATATGCGATTTACCGATGCCCGCCTCTCCGGTAAGCATTACTGCGCAACCCTCGCCGCTCATGGCGCGCTGCCAGCGACGCAACAGCAACTCGATTTCCTCCTCGCGTCCAATTGGCTGCGTCAACTGAGTTTTGTGCTGGGCCTCGAAGCGGCTGTCGATGCCGGTAGTGCCCAGCACCTGCCATGCTTGTGTTGGCTCCGCCCAACCTTTCAGGATGACCGGGCCAAGATTCCGGAATTCAAAATGTCCTTCTGTTAGCCGGTGAGTACTCTCGCAGATCAGGACTGCGCCCGAATCGGCGAGCGTCTGCAAGCGCGCAGCTAAATTTGGTGTTTCACCAATAACCGCCTGCTCTTTCGCCGCACCTTCTCCCGTCAAATCGCCTACGACGACCATCCCGGTAGCAATCCCGACGCGGATCCGAAGTTGGGTGGATGGGAATGTCTGGAGGTTGGCCACGGCATCGACCAGCGCCAGCCCGGCGCGCGCCGCTTGCTCGGCATCATCCTCGTGCGCATGTGGATAACCGAAATAGGCGAGCACTCCGTCGCCCATGTATCGCGCGATGATACCCTCATTCCGAGCGATCACCTCCGCAATGCAGCTGTGGTAGGCGCCAATAACCCCTCGCAAATCTTCCGGATCAAGACGGGCCGAGAGCGCCGACGAGCCGACCAGATCGCAAAACATAACCGTGAGTTGACGCCGCTCGGCTCCGTCCCGCGCCGCCTTGCCGCCCGCTTGAGGCGTGCGCGAAATGTCGCCCTTGAGCTCCGTGATAGCACGCAACATCTTGCGGCGATGGCCGAGCAGGACACCGAGGTCCTTCAGGTCCTGCTCGGTGAGATCCCCAACAACTGATAGGTCAATGGCGTTCTCGCCAAAGCGCTGAGCGTACTCTCCCAATCCGATCGATGATAGCCATTCTGCAATACCGGACATGGCACACCTATTGGCTGTTTCTATCAGCATAGCACGTCAAGAACGTAAGCGTAGGCACAACTGAGAGAAGGCATGAAGCCCGGATCTTCTCGCAACGCAAAACCGGCGCTCCTCCTGGCTAAGGGTCGATGCGGTCAAGCACGGTCTCTGAAGGTCCATCGTGGCGTTCGCGTTGATGCCGATCACCTTCCGCTCTTCCCCGTCTGAGGCGCAAAAAGCGCAAGCCGTAGCGCCGGAGATGCGGGCCTTTGAAGGCACTGGCCATCGAAATCGACGGCGCCCGGGATCAATGGCAAGCGTCGTCATTCCCCGAAATGCGATGCTTGCCAAGAACCAGGCACTGCTTGCGGCGACCCATCTGTTCGCCGTGAGGAACGATTGCATCAGCCCCGCTTTAGCCGTCCGCACCTACAAGAGTTTGATCGGCGATTGCGATACCCGGCCGCCGATCGAAGGACCGGTCAGTGCGTATCCTTCTCGTTGTGCCTACGGTTTCCGAACACGTTTTCGAGCCAGTCTCACCTTGAAGAGCTCAAGGACGACAGGGCATGAGATGGCAATTTTGTCGAGCTGCAGCTTGCGCATTTGTACTGTGGAAGGTCTCTACAAGAGGCACGGCCCCCTCGCGCCGCACCGGCTTGCGGTCCTTGTCCGCCGTCCTCGCCTTTGCGGCTTTCCTGCTTGACGTCATGACGCCGCTCGAGGGCGCCGTGCCGGTTCTCTATCTCCTGGCGATCCTGCTCGCAGCGAAGACCAACTGGCGCGACAATACATCGTCGCCGTAGCCGGCTGCATCGCCCTGACGATCACCGCCTATCTGCTGTCGCACGATCTGCGGACCATCGCCTCACCGCCATTCGTGTGCTGGTGAGCCTCGCGGCAATCGGGATCACGACCTAGCTGGCGCTACAAAATCACGCGGCAACGAAGCGCCTCGCGGCGCAGGCCCGCCTGCTCAACCTCTCGCATGACATCATCTTTGTCAGGGATCGCAGCGGCGTGATCACCTTCTGGAACAAGACGGCCGAGCAGGTCTAAGGGTGGTCGGCCGACGAGGTGATCGGGCAGCTCGCCGACGCGCTTCTGCATACCAGATCTCCCGACCGGCGCGGGGTCATCGAAGCGAGCCTGGTGGGCACCGGTCGATGGTAAGGCCGCGTGCAGCAACGAACGAAGACAGCGGGGCGCTCACCGTCGACGGCTGGAGACACGCAGATATGGGGTGGTACTGCAGCGGCCTGGGGCTTCCATAGCGAGCAGTCTCGTAAACTGTCGGAGCTGATGGCAGCAAGGCACTCGATTCAGAACAGACCTAAGTTGATGTAACGCGGCCTATCACCGCAACACTGAAGATGCCGCCTCTTGGCACGCTTTTTCCCGGGGGAGTTACCCTGAAAGTTGTTCCGCATCTCCGACAACACCAAAGTTTTGCAGGCGCAGTCGCGATAAGTATTTGAAAAACTCGCCCGCATGTCGCGCGAATTGCCCCAACGATCCACAGGCGGTCTGCATCTCTACTAGTTCGCCTTGCAAAGAGGTGGTGTGGATTTTCCCAGATCAGCGGATACTCCCTCCTCCATATCTCCTTGACGGCTTGGTGCTTTTGGTCGCCCTGAGGGATAGCTACGGTTTCAATCTACGATTTCTTTACAAGTCCCGAATGAAAGCGCTTTAGTTGATTATCATCAAATTCAGATCGAGGACCCAGAGTCGTAATAACGTTGCTCGAGACATTCGCACTCACCGCGCGGCTGGGATGAAGGGGAGCTCAAGCTCACGTCCCCTATTGGTCCCTCATGAGCCAGATCCAGGCGGTCGATCGTCGGCTTTGCGTCCAAAGCTGCCCTGCCAAATTCGCATTTTGTCCCAAGGGCGCTTGGTTGCTGGCCTGCGCGAGGACTTCATCGACTTGGCGCGTGCTAATTGTAGGGTGCCACAGATTGCTGGCAGTTGCTGATCGCCCACAATTTCACGTTTGGGTCGCGTCGGATTGCAGCGGGCCTGCTTAGATTGAAAATGGGCTTGAGTTGCCGAGTGTTAGCTAGTTCATAATTCTCGTCTAGCCTGCCAGCGTAAGCTTTTGAGACAACCTCTCGGGAGACAATAATGACACCCGATTGGCTCATTTTCCCTACGACTATCGCCTGTGTCTGCTTCTTGATCATTGTGAGTTTGATCGTCCTTGGCGCGTGGTAGCCAAGTCACAAGGAGCATCTTCATATACATCTGAATATCTGCCCCTAGACCGACGTGAGCTCAAATAGTTCGGCAATTCGATCGGGTGCGGCATGGATTGTCCAAGTTGCGGCAGAGTCAATCCAGAGAGAAGGAGGGTATGCGACGATTGCGGCGTACCATTGCACTGCCGTTGCCCTGCTTGCGGCGCCGGCAATCCGTCGAGCAAGAGGTTCTGCGGCGACTGCGGTGCCGCGCTGCGGGCGATGGTAGGGCCGCGAGTAGCAGCTGCGGCCGGCGATTCGACGCTCGCCGCGGCATGGGTCACGGAGCACTTGAGCTCGTCATCCGCCCCAAATTCTTCCGAGCGTCGCCAGCTCACGGTGATGTTCTGCGACCTCGTCGGCTCGACGGCGCTTGCCACAAAGGTCGATCCTGAGGATCTACGAGACATAATCGCCGAGTACCGCGATAGCGTGGCGGCGGTCGTCCGCGAGTACGGTGGCACTATAAGCCGCTACATCGGCGACGGCATGCTCATCTTGTTCGGCCATCCGTCAGCGCATGAGGACGATGCCGAACGCGCGGTGCGCGCTGCGCTTGAGATCGCCGCCACCAGGCAGGCGCCAGGAGCACCGCCCGAGCTCGAGCTGCGGGTTCGCCTTGGGCTCGCGACAGGTCTCGTCATCGTAGGTGACCTCATCGGCAGCGAAGCTGCGGAGACACAGGCGGTGCTCGGCGAGACGCCGAACCTTGCCGCTCGACTGCAAGCGCTCGCCGAACCGGATGGGGTGGTAATCGCTGAGGACACGCGGCGGCTCATCGGCGGGCTCTTTGACTACGAGGATCTCGGCGCGATGGCTCTGAAAGGCTTCGCCGCGCCGGTGCAAGCGTGGCGGGTGCTGCATGAGGGAACGGCGGAAAGCCGCTTCGAGGCGCTGCACCCTTCAGTCCTCATCCCGCTGGTTGGGCGTGAGGAAGAACTCGCGCGGCTGGAGCAATGCTGGCTCCGTGCGCGGGCGGGTACCGGTCAAGTAATGCTGCTCGTCGGCGAGGCGGGGATCGGCAAGTCGCGCTTGGTCGCGGCTCTCCAGGAACGTATCGAACGCGAGCCGCACACCTTCTTGCGCTACTTCTGCTCGCCACATCATCAGGAAAGTGCGCTCCATCCCTTCATCGCCCAACTGCAGCGAGCGGCTGGTTTCGATCGTGAGGACACCCCGCGGGCGAAGCTCGACAAGCTCCGATTGCTGCTATCCCCGGCATTGTCGTCCGACGAGGACGTGGCGATCCTGGCCGAGTTGCTGTCGATTCCGGACGGTGATCTCTACCTTCCGGTTACCGTTACGCCGCAACAGAAGAAGGAGAGAAGCTTCGCCGCTCTGGTTCGCCAGCTTGAAACTCTCGCGCAAAGACGTCCAATCATGGTCGTGTTCGAGGACATGCAATGGATCGATCCGACGTCACGCGAGCTGCTAGACCGGACGGTCGATCGCATAGCAAACCTACCGGTCTTGGTCCTGGTCACCTGCCGCCCCGAGGTCAAGTTGGGTTGGACCGGGAAGCCGCACGTCAGCGTGCTCGTGCTGAACCGGCTTGACCAGAACTCGGGAGCCGCGCTGATCCGGAGCGTGGCTGGCGCCCGGACGCTGCCGGCCGAGATCGTCAATCAAATCGCTGAACGAACGGATGGCGTGCCGCTGTTCGTTGAGGAGTTGACCAAAGCGGTGCTCGAAACGAGCCCGGAGGGGAGCACGCGAGCCATTTCCTTCGCGCCGCCGCCCGGACTAGCTGTGCCGGACACGCTGCATGCTTCGTTGATGGCGCGGCTCGACCGGATCGGTCCGATAGCTAAGGAGGTTGCGCAAGTCGGCGCGGCCATCGGCCGCGAGTTCTCCTACGATCTGCTTGCCGCGATCGTACAGCGGTGGGACAGCGAGCTGCGGGCGGCGCTCGACCGGCTGATCAACGCGGGGCTCATGTTTGGGCGTGGCGAACCGCCCGACGCCAATTTCTTGTTCAAACACGCACTGGTGCAGGATGCGGCCTACGGCACCCTTTTGCGCAGCCAACGCCGCGAACTTCACGCGCGGATCGCTGGCGCGCTCGAGGAGAGACTGGCTACGGGCAGCCAAGAGCAACCGGAGATTCTCGCGCACCACTGCGGGCATGCGGGCCTGATCCAAAAGGCGGTTTCCTACTGGCGGGAGGCCGGTGAGCGTTCTAAGTCTCGATCGGCAATGACAGAAGCAATCGCGCAGATGCGAAAGGCGCTCGATCTGCTATCTCATCTGCCGGATACGCCCGGGCGCCAGGGCACTGAAACCGAACTTCAACTCGCGCTCGGCGGCGCGCTGATCGCCGCGAAGGGCCATGCGGCCGAAGAGACCGGCAAGGCTTACGCACGGGCGCGCCGCCTCTGCGAGTTACTGAACGACAGGCCGAACTTGCTCAAGGCACTCTGGGGCGAGTTCGTGCATTTTCACGTGCGCGGTGAAACGGACCGATCGCATCGCATCGCCGAGGACCTGCTCGACTTGGCCGGACGACAGAACGATGCGGCCATTCTTGTCGCCGGTCATCGGGCAGTCGGCGATAGCTGGCTTCATCGCGGACAATTGGCCTTAGCGCGCGCCCATCTTGAGCGGGGGCTCGCCCTCTACGATCCGGCGCAGCAGCGCTCTCTGACGGCTCTGTTCGCAGAAAACGCCCGCGTGGCGATGCTTTCGTTCCTCTCGCTGACGTGTGGTCTTCTTGGCTTCGCCGATCAGGCGCGCGTGCAGAGCAGTGACGCCCTATCAGAGGCGCGCGAGTCGTCGCACCCGATCAGCCTCGCATTCGCGCTGAGCGTCGCCTGCCGATTGCATTTCGTCCTCGATGAAGCGGGCGTGGTTGGACGACAGGCAGAGGAGCTAGTTGCTCTTACCACCGAGCAGCGCTTTGCCTTCTTTCTCGCGATGGGAACGGCATATCGCGGCTGGACCTTGGCGGAGGCTGGCGACGCCGAGGCGGGTGTGGACTTACTGCGCCGCGGTATCGAGGGGTTCCAGGCGTCCGGCGCAGCATGGATCCTTCCGTTCTATCTCGCCCAGCTCGCGACGGCAGAGGCAAAAGCAGCGCGATTCGAAACCGGGCTTGGCCAACTATCCGACGCCTTGGCACTAAGCGAGAAATCGGGGGTTCGATGGTTCGAGGCCGAGCTGCATCGGCGACGAGGCGAGTTGATGCTGACGGCTCGGCCGGGCGTCGAGGCCGAAGCGGAGGCCGAGTTTCGCTACGCCATCGCGATTGCGCGCCAACAGGAGGCGAAACTCTGGGAACTTCGCTCCGCCCTCAGCCTGGCCCGGCTTTGGCGCGATCAAGACAAGCGCGCTGAAGCCCGCCGTCTTCTTGCGCCGGTCTACGGTTGGTTCAGTGAGGGCTTCGACCTGCGCGACTTGAAGGAAGGCAAGGCGTTGCTGGAAGAACTGGGCGAGTAGAGATTTGAACTTGCTGTAAGCGCAACCCACTAGAGCTCCTTCTCGGGTTTGGCAACTTCGCTGTGCCGCCGAGTCGAGAGAGCAAACGCCGAACATCTAACGGCGATACTGCTGTTCACACGAGGAGCCGCGATGCGTCGCCTTAGCAGAGACCCCGAATGAGCAGCATTGCTCCCGCAGCGCAATAGAACTGACGGCGCCGGCGCGGCCGAGTCCATTACCTTTGTCCACGCGCGGATCAGGTAGAGTGCTCTCGGTGAGGATTGCCGGACAGCATTGAAACGACCTTTACGCGACGGTTGGCTGCAATTCTGGCAGCAGATCTCGCCGGATATAGTGAATTTATGGCCGCGCCGAGGAAGGCACTCTGCAAACTATAGGCGGCTATCGGTGCACAATCTCCGACCTTATCTCTGAACACGCAGCACGGATATTTGGTGGTGCTGGTGATAGCGTCATTGCGGGATACAGTAGCCCCCTGCAAGCAGTGCGGGCGCAGTGGCGATTCAACGTGCGCTCAATCGCCATAACGCTGATCTTCCAAATGAGAAAAGGGTGGACTTTCGTATCGGAGTTCGCAGTCCATCTCGGCATGAGTGCGAGCGAAGCTTCGCTCTGGCGGTAACGTCACCGGTATCGAGCCGCACATTCCGGGGCTACGACCATGCAAAATCGAACTTGCCCGCGAGATCGTCCCTAGCCCCCAGCGCATCGATGCAACATGTCAACATCCGGGCGTAAAATGATTTTAGAAGATCGACAAGGAGCGGCGGACCAAGCAGAACGTCTCGCGGCGGAGCTCACGCTGGTGCGACCAGAACTGATGTCCCACAATTCCGCAATTCGGGTTCGAGATCACAGCAACGCTGAAATCTATCGCACTGCGCTCGATGCTCTTGCAATCCGGAAACGCCACCCAGGTCCCGGCGCACCATTGTACTCACGATAGCACAACGTTCGTGCTGCCGATTGGACATTCATCCGGCTGCATCACCAACTGCACCCAAGCTCACCGAGGCGGGTTCAATTCGCCTGCAAGCCAACCGACCGCATCTGTCTTCATTGGATCCACAGCGAACGACGCCGTCTCGGTACGTTCGCAGGTCGAGCATTCGAACGTCCGCTTCTCGAATCCGTACTTGCCGGGAGAGATGCGCGCCAATGCCATCCGGTGTTTGCATACGGGACACATCGGCCGTTCGTTGATACACGCAGTCATCCACTGGCCCCCAAAGAATACTCATTTATCCCAATCCGATTTTCGAAACAACAAATGGCAAGCGCTAGGCAGCAGCTAAGTCATGCTGACCAGGGGTGAAACAGCCTTCAATGTCGGTTGGGAGAGGAGCCGCAGCCAAATGCCCCCAGTATTCTGCCTCGGCGAGCAGTTTCCAGCTTCTGTCAGGATGAAGCGCGGCACTCTGCCGACAGAGCGCGGCCATCGCGCGCAAGCGCTGTGCGGTTTCCATTCCAGCCTCCCATGTTTTCCCCACCTTATTTTTTGTTTTTACGTTGGAGTCATTATGATTATGCGTCAAAACTAATTTTTTGTTTTTCCCGACCCCGGCCGCGACTCGATACGCGCTTGCTGCGGTTGGCTTTCGTTTCGAGCGCCAACGCTGTTCATTTGGCGCAATGTTCCGGCTAGACATTCGCCCTGGTTGAAACCTTTGTGCTCGATGTAGTCACCGCAGGCATCCCGCAGCGTGCGACCCGATCTCGGATCCGGTCAGGAAAAACCACCATCCCCCGGTCTTCTTTCCATGGATGGAAAAGGTCGATGTGAGCGACATGACGCTCGCGCGTGCTGCACGATATCCGTGCGGCTACACAACGCAGTTTCAGCAGTCGATAAGTTATAGATGCGCTGTCAAACGATGATGTGCTCGTAATGATATCGTTGACTTGTCGTTTTGGAAAGCCGCCGCACCGCTTAGCCTCGTGGTGGCCGGCACCACCCGTAAATTTCCCAAGTGCCGGCAACCAGGCGCAATGGTTAAGTTGCGGCAGGTTTGAGCGCCGCATCACGAAAACACAAAAGCCAAAGCAATGGGCCGACCACGAGGTCCAGCAATTGTCCAAGCTCGCCCGGGCAGGCGCTGGCGTATCGAAGATCGCAGCCGAGCTGGGTCGTCACGCAGGATCGGTGAGGCGAATGGCGCGAAGGATAGGGATACTGTTGAAGAAGTAGCGCTCGCATCCCCGCCCGAATGAGCGCAGCACGGCTCACCTACAACCCAAAACCGCGACTAATCTCCCGCACAAGCCTGCGCGCAGGTCAGTATTTCTACCATAGAAGAGCGCCTGATCGAGCTGCGAAAGAATGGTCAGCCCAAATAGCGGATAGCAATACCTCTAAACATGGTGGTGAACCGGGTTGAACGATGCAACGCACGTTCAAACGGCCCCAGCCGAAGGTTGGGAGAAACAGCCGGGGCCGTGCATTCCCACGCCATGTGCCCGTAATCAGCGGTAATCGGCACGCCTCAAGCTTCACACGCACGTGCTAACAAGCTATTTCGCGGTCCGGCGCCGGAAGGGCATGTACTCACTAGGCTGCTGGCCGCCTGATGTCCGCTTTACCGCCAACATCGCCGAACAGCGGTGGGCTCCGAGGGTCGCAGATGGGCCATAAGGGGGACATCGGGCGATGGCGTCTCAGCCTTTTAAGGCGGAATCGGCGACCCGGGAACTCATTCAGGTGATGGCTGCGAATAGGCGCATGGGCTCCGGGAAACCCTTCAGCTCGGCCGGCCATTGATCGACAAACTTGAGCCCAGCGCCTGCCACTAAGTCTTTCACCGTACTCGACGCCAGAACTTCGCTCGCTTTCGCATGCTGAGCTACCCGTGCTGCGATGTGAACAGCAATGCCGCCCACATCGTCGCTCATCGTTTCAACCTCACCGGTATGGACGCCGGCCCGCACTTCGAGATCGAGCGGCCGCACCGCGCTGACGATCCTCTGGGCGCAGCGGACAGCGCGCGCCGGACCGTCGAACAGGGCCAGAAATCCGTCGCCTGTCGTCTTAACTTCGCGTCCGCGATGCCGCTCCAGTTCCGAACGCACCGCCGCATGATGCGCTTCCAGAGTTGAACGCCACTGCCTGTCGCCCACCAAGGAGGCTCTCCTTGTCGAATCGACGATATCGGTGAACAGCACAGTCGAGAGGACTCGATCAACCTCGACGGCAGTAGCGGAAACACCCATGAACTGTCTGATCTCCTCGACAAGCCGATCCTGATCTCCTGACCACGGAAGGTGATCTCTACCCGGTAGTTCGATCTAGCGTGCATCAGAAATTCCCTCTCCAAGCTCGCGGCCGGCGAGTGCCGAATGCGTACGTCGTCGCGCCGATGCATGACCAGCGTAGGAACATGGATCGACGGCAGGATGGCCGTTACATCGATCTCGCGGTTCATACGCATCAGGTTGATCACATCAGACGGGCTGGCCGCCGAGCGCTCGAACTTTGCGAAGCGCTCCATGGCGCCGGGAACTGCGGCTGAAGACGGGGAGAAAGTGGGTAGGCTCTTGCCGGTTCCCCAGTTGGATCGGATATCGCGCTCCAATCCCGCGAAATCGTCGAATGGGACGGAGGCGCCCACGGTACGCGCATACGTGCCGAACAGGAGGAGACCGGCGACCCGTTCAGGATAGGTCGCCGCGAACAGGATCGACATCGGCCCGCCCTCCGAGACACCGAACAAGTACGCCCTCTTAGAATCCGAGGCGTCGAGCACCGCGCGGATATCGTCGATCCTTCATCGAGCGGGACACCGACGCCACGATCATTGAGACCCGTTCCGCGTTTGTCGAAGCGGATCAGTCGCGAGAACGAGCCGAGTTCGTTAAGGAAGCGCGCCGCGTTGGGATTCTCCCACGACAGCTCAAGATGCGATACAAAGCCCGGCGTCATGAGCAAATCCGGACCATCTTGTCCGGATATTTGGTACGCGACGAGACCTCGCCGCTCGTCACATAGCGCGTCTCGACGACCATGGCTTTCCGCCGGCCTAGCCTCTTGGGTAGCCTACGGCTAACGGCCAAGCAGTGCAATTGATCGGATAGGCTCATTGCATTGTGGGGATGGCCTCAGCTGCTCATATTCGCTGAGGGTCCGCGGCGGACCTCAGTCGGGGCGTTGCACGGGTCCGCTTTGGGTCAGAATGCGAAGATCTCAACGCCAGCGAATCCGATCCGCCATGCCTCCCTGAGCGGACCTCTTGGCGCGCCACCGCTACTTCGGGTATGCCCAAAAGCAGACCTTTCCGACGTGGTCTAAGTTATTGCTCTGACGATCCCTGAGCAGTTTGGAAAACGATCAAAGCCACAACACACAAGCTCATCATCGCCGCAGCAAAAACCATTGGCGCAGCGGCACTTCGCGCGTAGTCGCGAGCAAGTCCGGCTCCTGTTGGCAAGATCGCCATCGCTGCATAGTACCATGTGTAGTAAACACCCATGCCGCCCGCGCGCGTCTCGGGCCGCAACGCCTGAGCGGGAAGTGCCATAATCAGTCCGGGCGGCACCCCCATACCGAGCACGATCAGAGCAAACGCAGCAAGTAAGCCGACGCCGGACGCAAACGGCAATACCAACAAGCCAATCCCTGTGACTGTGAACGATGCCAGCATTGCAAGGCCGGGACGTCCGAATCGCTCGACAAAAGCACTCGCTAGAGGAATCGCTGGAATCAGCGTCCAACCTATCAAGCTCACGACCAAATTCGCTTGCACCAGCGAGAAGCCATGCCGCCTGAATAACTCTGGCCCAAAACTGACCACTACAATGTAGGCAACGTTGAACAGGGCCCAAATCGCGCCGGCTATACAAACGAGAGTCCATTCGCGCCGATTGAGATCAAGTTTGAGCCTCATCTGCGTTGAGGACGTTGCTCCCGGTGGCTCCTGATAAAATAGCGCGACCAACACAAATCCGGCCAGCACGCACAATGTGCTCGCGTGCATAATCGCGACCCAGCCGTGCTCCGCGCCAAGTGGTCCGAAAACCAATAGTCCAAGCGCAATGCCAAGTGGCCAACTTGAAACCAGCGTACCCATGGCGGTCGCGATTTCACGGCCCGAGAACCAGTCTGCGACCATCTTCGTGGCCAATACGTTGAACAGTACGGCGCCCACACCGAGCACCGTGCGTCCCACTGCCGCCAATAGAAACGATTGACCGAACCCCATGACAGCGCCACCCACCGCCATCAGGAAAAGACCGATGAGCGCGACACGCTTGGCGCCGAGATTTTGACCGAGCACCCCGCCTGGTATGGCAATCGCCACGCCAGGCAATGAATGCAGACCGATCAAAAGCCCAAGCGCGGCATAGTCGATGGCCAGCGCTGCGATAAGGAAGGGGCCGGCGGAAGCGACCGCCTGGAACTGAATTGCGAGCGCTGTGCGTGCAAGAAAAAGAACGAGCAGAATTAGCCATCGCCTGTCAGGTAAATGCGACATCATCCCCCCTGGCCCGCAAACAGGCGACAATTTCAATCAGGCTGACGGCCTGATGTTTTGATTCATTCGGAAAAAATTCTTGGGATCGTACTTGCTCTTCAGCTCGCGAAGGCGACGGTAGTTCGATCCGTAGGCAGCAGGAACCGGATCCAAGCCTTCATCGTCCCCGAGATAGTTGACGTATTTGCCGCTCGCCGCGAAGGGCTCCATCTGCGCGTAAGTATCGCGCGTCCAGGCGATGCAGCGATCAGTCATCGCGGCATCCAGCCATTGAGTCAGGATCAGGAAGTTGTAACCCTCCTGCCGATGCGGGAATGCCGTTTCCTCGACGCCGACGCGAACTGCGGCACCGTGGATGTGCTCGATAACAAGCTGCCCCATGGGGGTTGGGCAGCGCGCGAAACAGTCAATCATTGTCCGGAGGGCGTCATCGCTGAGCTCTCGCAGGAACGTCGACTTCCAGTAGTTGAACGCGCCCTTCGGATATGCTGTATCCAGCATGCTGTTGAGCTCGCAGTACGCCATCGGCCCAATCCCGTCCATCGCCGGCATGCCGAATTGCTTGAGCGGACGCATCGCCAGTTCGCCGGCTACGAGAGGCCCACAATGACACGTCACCATCGCCGCCAGTTTCACGCCGGAGCCGTCAGGCGCATGAGCCAGCGTGGCGAAAAGGATCTGCTCGTCCGGGAGCGACGACGTGCGCTCGCGATACAGCGACAGCACGTCACGGCTGCGATCGAACGGGTATGCGATCAGGCCACCCGTGATGGGGGGCCTACGGGGTGCAGCTGATATTCCAGGGTGGTGGCGATGCCAAAGTTGCCACCGCCGCCACGCGCCGCCCAGAATAGGTCCGGCTCCTCCGTCTTGCTGGTGCGTATCAATCCGCCCTGTGCATTGACCAGCTCAAGTGAGGCAAGGTTGTCGAGAGCCAGGCCGTATTTGCCCATGAGCCAGCCGAGACCGCCGCCAAGGGTCAGCCCCGCGATTCCGGTGCTCGATACGATTCCTCCCGTAACGGCCAGGCCGTGCCGCTGGGTTTCGCGATTTAGCTCCGACCAGGTGACACCGCCCTGTGCATGAACCCTTCGGCGTTCCAGGTCGACCTTGATTGCCTTCATCAGCGACAGATCGATCATCACCCCGCCGTCGATCGTTGCGCGCCCCGCCACGTTGTGACCGCCACCGCGGACCGCAACTTCGAGTCCAAGTCTTTGCGCGAGCCTGATCGCATCGGCGACATCTGCGGTATCGCTACATTGAGCGATGAGCGCTGGCCGCTTATTGACCAGCCCATTGTGGACCTTTCTTGCCTCCTCGTAGCCCGCATCTCCCGGCCGCATAAGCGTGCCGCGAAAGGTTTTGCCAAACTCCGCCGCCTCAGCGGCAACCGATCGAACCACCGTCATCGTGCGCTGTCCCTTCGTTTGTGCTCCATCACTTCTCACACCCTCATCGCGCGGAAGGCAAACTCAAAGAATTTGGCTTGAAGATGAATGCTATTCATCTAGGATGAGACATGACCAAGTTGCCGCCGCTTATCGAGCTCCGCGCGTTCGAGGCTGCCGCGCGACACCTCAGCTTCAAGAAAGCTGCGGCCGAACTCGGCGTCACGCCGACTGCTATCAGCCACCAAGTCCGGTTACTGGAGCGATATTGCGGGAAGGCGCTGTTCCGGCGCAGACCGAGACCACTGTCGTTGACAGATGCCGGCACTCGGCTCTTTCCAGTCGTACGCGACGGTCTCGAAGGGTTCGCCACCGCGCTCAGCAGGATCAGGCGCAAGGACGATCGACAGGCCCTTCGTATCACGACAACGAACGCTTTTGCCGCTCAATGGCTTGTGCCACGCCTGCCGCACTGGAGAAAACAGCGCCCAGATGCACCACTTGATATCATCGGCACCGACAGTATCATTGACTTGTCTGCGGGAGACGCGGACGTGGCGATCCGCTATGCCACCTCCCGCGAAGCGCCGCGAGAGGGCATGGCAGAAGAGTTTTTGAGCGACACGTATTGGCCAGTCTGCAGCCCTGACTTGCTTCCCGCCGGAGGCCGGCTGAAAAATGCGGCCGATCTTAGGAAGCATGTCCTCGTTCATTCCTATTGGTTTCCGTCTGATATCGACGCACCTACCTGGCAGCGATGGCTCTCCGTCGCCAGGCGCAGGTGGCGCAACCTGCCCGACTTCACGGACATGCAACATCTGAGTTTTCGAGAGGAGCTTCACGCGATCGAGGCGGTCGTCGGGGGCCAGGGTGTAGGGATTTTTAGCGACGTGCTTGTGGCAGCCGAACTTGCATCCGGCGCGCTTGTAAGGGTATTTGACCTAAGTTTACCCGGATATCGCTTTCACGTCGTCCGCCGGACAAGCCATCCCCGCGAAAGGATCATTCGCGCATTCTCCGCCTGGTTGCTATCAGTTCGATAGACTCGGATGAACACCGCACACAGGAATTATCGCACAAGGAAAGGCGGCCCGGCAGACTCTAGCTTCGGATGACATGGCTTAACCCTTAGCCCTTGATGTCCCGCACTTCTGTAACAGGACATCCCGACGTAGCGAAGGTCTCGCGATGCAACGACGTGCGGTTTGCGTGACAAGCGGTCCTCGCCGGCTGCGCACCGCGGGATGCGCCCAAAACCGGACATGGCCAGAGGCTGCTTCTATGGCGCACGACAATGCAGGTTCGAGGCTCGCCGACGTGAGGGCCTTACAGCACGCGCACTTACGTGGGCTGCGACACGATTGTTTGCAGCAGCTGCGTAAGTGCTACAGGCGCGGTTATGTGCGCTGAATGGCTGGCGTCGAGTTCGTAGTAACGCCAATTGCGATCGTTTTTTGCGCGCTCGGCAAATGGTCGGAAAGGATCCGCAGGAGTTACGCGCGTGAGATAGATATAGCTACGCGGCAAGGACAGATCCCCACCGTGCATCTTCAGCGGCTGCTCGAAGCACTTGATGGATTGGGGGAGCCGGCGTTCAGAAATCCACTTCACGTCGGCATCCGATGTGTCAGGCGGAATGGGGTTCGATGGCACCCGCCAGCCATCGCCCGCCTTCGCGAGCTGCTGCATGCGCTGCCGTGCCGTCGGGGGCCCTGCGTCCATCAGAGATTGTCCATCCGTTGGCACAAATGCGTCCAGATAAACCAATCGAGTGATACGGTTTCGCGCCCGGTCGGCAACCCCCGTTGCGACCATGCCACCGTAGCTGTGGCCGACTAGCACAATGTCGCGCAAGTCTTCGTATTTGATGACCGCCAGAACATCCTGAATATGGGTTTCAAGATCGTTTGACGGGCTGGCTAGGTGCTCCCTCTCGCCGAGACCTGTGTAGGTCGGAGTGACCAGGCGATGGCCGCTGGCGGCCATTAGCGGGTGCATCTTCTTCCACGACCATCCCGCAGACCACGCACCCGTACAGACTAAGAATGTTGTTCCAGAAGTCTGCGCGATGGCCGGCGCGGCCGTTGCAACAATGGCGGTGGTTGCGACGGCTGCTTCCAAGAATTCTCGACGTTTCATCGTCTTCCTCCTTGCAATGAATTTCCTGTGGTGGAACTGGTGTCGTCAGTTCAGTTCGCGCGTGCAGCCACCTGAACATTCCAATCTCCGAAACTAACCAACTATGAAAACCAGGGCGACGGTCGGCCTACACTTAACACGTGCAGGCTCATCGCGTAACACCCTTTCGGGCGTCGTGCCGGGAGCTTGAGGTCCGCTGCGGGTCACAAGCTGACGGCTGCCGGGCTTCGCGCAACATCGGCAACGGGCCCAAGAGCCGACGTTGGCGAGCGCGTTGCGAGGACTAGTTCGGGGTCTGGCTTTCCAACCAGCTTCCTATCGGCACCGCGAGCGATGCAATCAGTTGGAGCGTCGGGAACGGGCGCCCCCAATCAACAACATCCGAAACACATCGTGACTGAAGTAATTGCATACGCAGCAATTTGACGGCGGCCGGGGCTTGCTTCAGTTCGTTCCGTATCCGGAACGAACTGAAGGAAAGTCGCTGGCGTTG
>NZ_JBVVPB010000022.1:0-113939 GCF_055807435.1 Bradyrhizobium sp. Ken51
CATCCGCTATTCCCGCAGCATCTGCATAGGTAACCATGTGACCGGCATCCTCGACCAGATGCAGCACCGAGCTGGGCAACACCTCGTGCAGGCGGCGCGACTGGTCGGCCTCGATGAGCCGGTCACCCTTTCCATGCAGGATCCTAACGGGAGACCGGATGCCCTGATACTGGGGCTGCAACTGCGCGGCAGCTGGAATAAGGAACGCGCTCTCCTCGGCGGCCGCCCTCAACTGCTTGGGCCGGAGAGCCAACGAGAACGGAAATTCATTCTTGAATTTCGGCGGAATGGCACGCGGCGCGAACAGCGTGCGCATCAGCTTCGGCGTAATAGCCCACGATATGATCGGCGAGATAGTGTAGCGCATCAGATCCCCGAGTAGCGGCAGTGCCGGACCTGACATGAGCCAAAAATCCATCCGAAAGGTTGGAAAATAGTAGCCGGACACAAGCACGAGCCCACTCACGGCATAACCGCTTCGCAGCGCCAGCGCGATTGCCACCAGCGTTCCCCAGGAGTGGCCGAGCACCACGGGATTGCGCACTCCAAGCTGATCAAGAGCCTTCGCGAACAAGGAAGCTTGCGTTGTGGCCGTCCAGATGCGCGTGCGCGGACGGTCGCTGTAGCCAAATCCTGGCCGGTCGAAGCAAACGACGCGATAGTCTTGGGCCAGGCGGTCGACCAAACCGCTTAGGATGAGATCCTGAATCATGGTGCCGTTCCCGTGAAACAGGACCACGCAAGGGGCGGCGGTATCGCCCCGTTCAATATAGTGAAGGCGCACTCCGTCGCACTCGGTAAAGACGCCGATCGGGGGATTCTTTCGCTCCGCTGCCACCTGAAACGCGATGTTGCCGAGGATCAAAACGACAAGTCCTGCCAAAACGATCATCAGCACGGCTTCTGTTGTGGACATGGTGTCAACCTATATGCGCCATGGCGGGTACCTCGGATTGGCGGCACCGAGGCCGCTTAAGGCCGATGCTGATTCGGCTCCCTCGTTGTGAGCCGCGCTGCCCAGCCGAAAGCAAGCAACCGCGCGTGCGTGATCCGCGGTCGCTTCCATCCTTTGCCGCAGCGGATACGGCGCAGTTATCGTCCCGACAGAGCGGTGAGCTCTTGGGGCGGGTCGATGCGCCAGAACGGATAAGCCGCCAGTTCTTTCGAATGCAGCCCGACCATATCGAGCCGTCTGTTTGTAAACTCCGTAATGACGTCAAAAAATTCAGTCGGTGACTTGATCGTCGCAAGTCTGAGGCCGAATTCAAAAGCAAATTGCGCGTTGGCCGCGGCTATCTCAAGAAGCTTCGATTGATACGCCTGCATGTTTGCCGTCGCTAAAGCAACGCCTTTCGTTGGATCGCTATCCGTGATTCTCGGACTGAGGTCATCCGGTAAGGCATCCACCCGAGGCTCAATGAAAGGAACCTCGTGTTTAGAGTCATCATAAAGCCCAAGGGGCGGTTCAATCGAGACTGCCGCAACAGAGCGAAGTAAATCCTGTTTCGGGCTTCGAACAATGGCCTGCTTGTTCTGTTGGGCCCGCGCGGCCATTTTCGGATTCCGGGCGCGCTTCGGCGCTGTCGCCGGCTTGCGTTTGCTCATCTGACACTCCAAGAAAATGGGGGGCGACCACAATAATCATTTCTGAAAGGACAACAGGCTTTGTGACGTGGCGTTCCAAGCCCTGTGCATTGTTGGAGTCCCGCATGAACTGAGATTAATCGGACGGTCTGCGCTGTCGAGGATGATTTTAGGTAGCAACTCCAACCAACAAACGTCTAGCTGGCGATCTTCCAGACCTATGCTCAACGGCGTCAGTCTGAGAACGATCAGGCCTCCGCGCGTTGCGCTCTCCGAAGAACCGCTTTATCGCCGACGTTCTCATCACGGACGTCAAGCCGCCCGGAGACATCGACGGATGGCACATACCGAACGTCGCCGAGCGGATTATCCCAAAGTCCCGTTGATCTATGCGACCTGTTTCTCGCGCGTCGCGCCCAGCGCTGGCGGATAGAGGCCGGCTTCGGCGCCGCCAAGCGGTCCGGACGCTCGGCGACGTGCTCGAGGACAACCTACCCACGGAGCGAATGCTCGAGGAAGAAGCGCAGCATTTCCCTCGTCGCATCCGGCCCTTGCGGATCAGTGTAGGACCCGGCGGGGCTGCCGCCTGACCACGCGTGTCCGGCGCCATCGATGGTCCAATGTTCGGAGATCGCCCGACCGGCCCCATCGATCAGGACGGTGCGAGTGTAGGCATGGCCGTGGGGTACGCGTCCGCGAAGTACCTTCGTCGTTGGCCTCGTTGCCCTGGCGGACTGCTCGATAATCTGATCGCCATTCTTTGGGTGCACCGTAGTGTCGCGACCGCCATGGAAAACGATGGTCGGCACAGAAGTTTTGCCGTCCGCAATTGCCTTGGAGCCGCCTCCCTGCCGCATGGCTACGAACGCGGAGGGAAGATCGCTCGCGGCTCCACATGCGAGACCTGAATGAATACCGACGGCCGCGTACAGGTCGCTATACGTTGCGCCCATGATGGCGGCGGCGGCCCCGCCGGCCGACAGACCCGCGACGTATACGCGCTTCGGATCAATCGCATGGTCGCGCATGATCTGGCGGGTAATGCCGGCGATCATCGAGGGCTCGCCCCCGCCGCGGCGTTGATCGCCCGCACGAAACCAGTTCCAGCACTTCGAATGGTTGGCTCCGCTCGGCTGCTCAGGATAGACCACGAAGCAATTCTGCTCTTCCGCCAGGAAGTTCATCCGGGTGCCGGCCGCGAAATCGTCCGGCGACTGGGTGCAGCCGTGAAGCATGACGATCAGGGGAAGCCGTTGTCCCCGGCAGCGGCTTGGGATGAACAGCTTATAGGTCCGGCTTCCCGCGGCGTTACTGAAGGTACCGGCGATAAATCGTGTGTTTTCGGGCACGATGTCCGATGGCGACAGAGGAGCGCGCGTGATCGGACTTCGCAGGCCGAGCCCGGAAAAATCCCGCATGCCGTCGAGCGGTAAGGAGCGTCTGCGTCCCTGAGCAGAGCGCGCCGTCGCAATCTGCGGAGCTTCGCGCTCCTCGACGACGTCGGCCGTGGCATCGATGGTAAGCGGATCGAGCCGCGGGAGCCGAACCTGAGCGGCGCTGCGAGACTCCGGTCTTGGAGCGCTACCGCCCTGGAGCATGCGCTGCAGGAGCGCGGTGGCCTCGACCAGTTGGCCGGCACGCGTGAGGCGTGTTGCTTCGCGGACTATGTCTTGATTCAGCATTGTTCACCTCGTTCTGTCGGCGAGAGCGGCCTTGACCGCGGGAGTGGCGTGAAGGGCCCCCAGCACCGAGACCGACGCGATTGTGGCGCGAGCCAACTCGGGAGTGACGTCCTGGGCGATGGTGGCTAAGCCCAGAACATTAATCTGCAGCATTTCGCCGGCGCGCCGCGCCGCTTCGAGATCCTCGCGAGTGTAGTTGCGCAGCCCGAGGTCCAGGTTCTTCCGGGCCGTGGACTGTCTGACGACCTCTACGTGTCGCTCGAGCTGGTTCCGGATTGCTGTCCGGATGAAATCGGTCCGGTTCGAATAGAACCCTTCCTGCACCATAAGATCGACATGACCGAGGTCGACATGGCCTAGGTTGATCGTGATCTTCTCGGTGTCGGGGACCTTGGGTCGCAACTCGCGCACATTATCGGCCATAGCTAAACATCCATTTTACCATCCGTCTGGATGGTGCATGGATGTCAAGTAGATGTTCCCGGGCAATCTTCAAGGGATGGAACGAATATACCCGCGCCCAAGAGCGCGAGATCGGAGAATGGGAGCGTCACCCGTTTGGACTTTGGCGTCCATCCGGCGAGCACGCCGCTTGCGCTCCCCGGCCACTGGGAATGCATCCAATGACCGTCGAACAGTTTCGCAGGCGCGCCATCACGTCGAGAGCGGTCGCCGCATCGTCGCGCGCCAGGCAAATTCCTGGCGAAACTCGCCTCGATCATCGCAAGCCCAAGGGCCAGCGCGTTCAAGGGCTTCAAGCGGAAACAGGTTCGGCGTGCTCCCACGCCGGGCGCACACCAAAATCGAGAACACCGTCCGGTACCTGGGAATTGAAGTCGACGATGCACTCGCAATAGCAGGGCAGGTCGACGTCTGAATTGGCTGAGCAGAGCGGACCTGCTCTGCCCCTGTACCAGCGACAGCGGACATCACGGCTGAACCGCTCTTCGGCTTAGGGCCAGACTAGGTCCTGCAGGGCTGTGCTTGCTGCAGCCCGGCTTCACTCAGAAGCTGTTGTTCGGTGATAGAGCCATGTTTTCTGACAATGGCTGAACTTCGATTACCTTCAGCTCGAGGCGATTAAGGTCCAGCTTTGAAACCGTCCTCGTAAAACTTGGTATTATCGAGCTCAATTCCATTCTGAGTAACACGCAGGTAGTTCTTCGTATAAGTGATGTAATCCGGCAGCATCTTGTTTGTCGAAGTGCTGCTCGTATGCTGAAGCTATCTTCCCAATTTCCTCCTTGAGATTTTGATCTGCTGCAGTCGCAGGAACTGCCGACAGTAATAGTGAGAAACATACAGCTCCAATGCCCGCATGATGTTGGCTCCCGCTGTTGATGCCTCCCTAGAATAACGGATGGAGACGAGGCTTACCTCCGCCCTCCTACGCAACGTCGATCGCGCGGTCGCCCGGTTTCGAGGAACAGGGTCCTGCCAGTATTACGATTGGTACACCTCGGGCGCACTAGCGCCGACCTGCCACTTTCTTGCTGACTCATCAGATGATCGCGAAGTGACGTTGGCTCCTGCTCCAATATAGCTCAACACCGCGATGTCGGCCATGGGTCAAAGGCTGCCTCGGCCAAGCCGAATCGCGCTGTTCGGCTCGCCTTCCGAAAGCTGACCCCCTCAGTTTTCTGAGCGAAGGGCAGCCACGGGCCAACAGCTGAAGTCGCGATGTTAGCAAGCATATCGCACCACGCTCTTCGGCGTAGCTGCGCGTCACGTTGGAGAACTCCCCTTCGAAGGTTGGGGCCCTCGACCAGCCGTTGATCCATTTCATTTCGGCGGACCGGTCAGCAACCGTCTGCCGTGCGCCGTTGACCACAAAGCTCGTCCCCCGCAGCGTCTGAAACTGGCGTCTATGGCGCTCTGCTCGTGGTTGGTCAGCACCACGCGCCCGATTCGAGCCTAGGTGCGAAACGTCAGTTCGCCTGACTGTGGTACGCAGCGCCCCTATCCACTTGAGGCAATCGGTCCATCGCACTGTAACCAGCTCCACGGGGCCATTGGTGTTCCAAGCTCGGTCGAGCCGCACGCGAAATCTCATTCCTTCCGGAACGGACGTAAACTGACCACGTTTTTTTGCTTAGGATGCAGCTCTGATTAGGGAGACGCAAAGCAGTCCCGAAAATGCCCATGAGAAATGGAGAAGGACATGGCCCACGAACGCCACGAGGACAGGGCTCCCTATAACCCAGAGGATAAAGCCTCTCGTGCTGCCGAGAGAGCAGCTGAGCAGACCCGGCGCATCGGATTGGCCGCGGCTGAGACAAACGAGCAAGTAGTGAAGACAGGCGCTAATCTTGTACTGCAGAATGCAGAGATGTTCCGGAACACGTGGCGCTTTGGCCTGGACATGATGACGGCGATGCTGGGGCGTTCAGCAGATCACATGGGCAGAGCCCTTGGTGTGTCGGGAGACGAAGCTCAGGATGCGACCAAGAGATCTGCCCGGAACGCTGAGAGCATCCTCTATTCGGCCACAGCAATGAGCAAAGGTCTTAACGATGCTTCTCGAGAGTGCCTTGAGCTTGCGCGATATCAGATCGAGAGGAGTATGAAAGGAATGAGCGAACTTTGGCAGTGCCGAACGCCTCACGACTTTGCAGCGATGCAGACTGATTTGCTGCGGGAAAGTTTGGAGCGTACGCTACAGAGCACTCGCCGGATTGCCGACGTTTCGGTGAAGGCGGTGGATGACGCCGCAACACACATGACCGAGACCATGAAGCGAGCAGCCTGATTTGAATTCGAGCGAAACTCAGCGGCCGAAAATCCCGGCCGGTGATCTGCTCGTTGACCTTAAGTCGGGAGGCGTTCGAGGGCACTGGTCATATTTAGATGTCCCGTCACGAAATTCACGGCAAGATCGGTCAGCCTTCGCGGTGATCCGCGAGACCATCCGGGAGATGGACAAGGCCGCGAATCGGCTTGAGGCGACGAGCTGCGCCGATGTTAGAGGACCGCTGATCGAGCCCTGTCGCTCAGAATTCCCGGGGCAAGTTCATGCTCAGGAATTCCACAACACAAGGGTCGCGAGGGCGAAGCACGTAGGCCGGACGACTGGTCTAACACCTGATCTGTAGCGCCCATTGGCGTCAATCCAATTCGGCTCTGAGTTCCGCTCCGGGTCATGAAATGTCGATTTCAACCAGCGCCCGACGTCCGGATTGCCCCGAGAGCCGACGTCGAGCCAAGCGTCTAGCGCGGACGAAAAGGGCCAATACCAGAAATAATTCCGAAGGGTGTTTGCTGATCCAATCCGGATTACCGCGCGGGCGCGTTTAGGCGCTACGTCTCCAATCGTCTGAAAGCCAACGCAGGTTCGGAAGGTCATCGGCTTGAGAATGGCCAACCTCATTAACGAGGAAGTCATCATGATCGATGTCAAGAATCAATGAGAACGTCTCGAAGCACGTCTGTGGAACAAGGGAAAGATCGGCGGCGTAAATCCCCCGCTTCGCCCAAAGTTGCGTGTCCTCTCCTTTCGTTCAAGCCGTGGGGCTGACTTCGTGATCAATCCGGAAGCCATCGCATTGCAACGTTAACGCCGCGCGAGCGGTAGGTTCTTTGACCTTGTCATTTGCGGTAAAAAATCGTCAAGGAGATTCGCCGGCTTTAGGCGCAACAGAGCGCACGATGACGTGCACACCGCCACTGCCACGGCACTGAGCTCTTCGCGAAACACCGCCTTGCGGCGCACCTACGGAACAGCATTACATCGGTGAAATTCGCGGAACGAAACGGCTCATCAGTCTTTCTCTGACCTTCGGGAGGTGCCCATGACTTCTCAAGCCATAGAAGGCGCATGTGCGTTCGCCTGGCGGAACTACTTGCTGCTCCATAGTGGTATTAGTGAGAACGATAACAGGCGTTCCGCCCTCTTTCGCTACGTCACCAATCTTCGCGATGCTGGCGAATATGATTTCGATCTCTTGCAAATAGCAGCGGTCGCTTACCTGAAAAAGCTGGACGAACTGCATGACGACCGACATGCGAGACTCGCCGCAGATCAGGCTTTAGCCGAGGGGTTAGCATCACGTAGTGCACAACCTGGCAGGTCGCTTTGGGCTTAATCACCCGAGCAGAAGGAGCAAGCAGCCATGGCAGACAACATCTCTAACTCAGGCCGTTTCGCGCGCGACGCCCAAAAGCGCACAACCGCAGCGACAGAAATCGGTATGATTGCCTTGAAGCCAATTATGCATTTTCAGGTCTCAATTCTGAGGATGTGGGCCGACAGCATCGAAAGGTTTGCGGGCAATTACGAAAAGGGATTCGAAGAAACCGTGACGGCAGTCGAGGAACAGTCCGACAAGGATCGCGTCGCTTAAATCAACGCGATCGTTCGGCGGAGTCGGAGTTGGGTCATTCGCGTCGATTTTGCCCGCGTCTTCTCGATGTCCGCTCTGGCCCCGACTGCCGACGTGCCGGACACGATTGCGATCTTCGCCTTCGGGCGAACAGCCGACACGTGCCATCGCGCCAACCATCTGCTACCAAGAGATAGTCAGCGCTTCGCCCTTCTCAAAGCGAAGCCTTGACCTTTTCTCTGCCTCGAAGCTCGCCTCTCGAAAATGACGGGACGGCGCGGCTCCTTGACCGGACCGAACAACAGCTTCTGAGTGAAGACCGGACTGCAGCAAGGACAGCCCTGCAGGACCGAGTCTGGCCCGTTACTGACCTCAGCTCAGAACGGCGAGACGGCCGCTTCCGGAAGGTTAGCCGACCAACGTCCTGCAAGCTGCGCGAGGGCTGCCTTTGACCCGCTGGAAGTGGTCGGCTTTAGGGCAGCGCTCCCTAAGCCTTCGTATCATTCCCTGGCCCTTTGGATGGCCGGCGCATTACCTACGTTCAAATTGAGCCACGGCGCTGGACCGAATGAGGCGGCGAGGTGGATCTTGCCTGGTCGAAGCGCGCTCCGCCGGTAGACGCCTAGAATCCCGCGAGACCCTGGGGACTGTTGTAAGGAATCGGATTTCGACCAATCTCCGTCAGTCGGCCGCTCGTCTTGTCGAGGCGGTAGCTGACAAGCGTCGAGGCATTTCCAAAGATCTGGTAAAAGTACTGATCGTCGGGAGTCAGCCAGCTGTCGCTGGGTCCGCTGCTGACGAGCCCGTTCACGGCGCGGAAGGTACCGTCACCCGGTATCGCGTTGTTGGCCGGGTCCTGCAGAAGGCTCAATCGGCCTTCTACGAGCCGGTAGGTCGAGACCGTTCCGTAGCCGAAATTGGTCGCAAGCACGAGCGAGTTGTCGGAGGTTACCTGCAGCCAGCAAAGCTCAGACGGCTTCCCGAGCGAGGTGTCGATCGGGGTCAACGGACCATTGGTCACCCGACCCTCACCATCAATGCGGCTCACTAGCACGCCGTCCCCTACCGCGACACCGTTCAGGAAGGTATCACGACTCCGCTTGAGAAAGGCTACGTAGAATGGCCCCCCGCCGCCGGCATCGGCAAACGAAGCCTCGCCGAGCGTGCCGTCGTCGCGCACCGGGAATATCACGAGCCCGTCTGGGTCGGAGGCGTTCGCCACGACCAGATTTGGTGACCCGTCCGGATTGGCCGCTGGACGAGCGTCGAAGAGGATGTCGACCAGCAGGAAGCGGCCGTCGGGCGACAGAACCGCTTGTGTCGACACCCGATCGGTCTTTTTCGCGGTGTTTACCGAATGACGCTCCGGGCGCAGCTTAAGCTTGCCGTTCTTAGCGACAGTGTAGGAGCGGAGGTGGTTGGGGCCGAAGGCATGGAGTACATATAGTGTTCGGCTTTGGCGGCGATAGACGAGCGACTTGGCCGTTCCGGAGCGCGCGGTTACAGGTTCGCCCGTCGATTGCCGATCGATCATAGTCAGATTGCCGTCTGGACTCACTCGGAAGCTCGTCACACTGTTGTCGCCGCCGTTCGTCGTGAACAGCAGGGTGTTGGATTCGGCTAGGATCACACTACCAGCGCCCTCGAATGCGTTGGGCGCGCTCTCCTGACCGCTGATCGGCTTGAAGACGCCCGAGCCAGCGCCCCCAGTAGGGATACTATTGCGTAATTCGAGTTGCCCATCCTCATTGCGACCGAAGTGCATAATGCGGTTCTGGGTCTCATTGGTCTGCAGGTAGACATGACCTACGAGGTCCGAAGCTGGCGCGTCTACTGGGAGAGCCCCGACGAGAAGCAGCACGAGCGCGATACAAATGAGACGCGGGCGAGCCATATAGTTCTCCTATGTTGGTGCATCCCCGGACGTAGATTCAATCCGAGGCGTCAGCCGGGAGGTGGCATGACGGGCAGTCGGTCTTGTAGTCGGTCGACGTCGTCTTCAAAGGATCGCCCACGTCAACCTGGGACCAACTCAGCCATCACCCCACATTGCATATCGAGCCTCCTGGCTTCTCAATCTGGCATCGCGTCTCGGTGGCGACACTGAAAGTTTCGGTACGACGATGCTTTGGAGAATGACCGTGGAACGCCGGCGAGGGAAATCACCTCTCGCCATAGAGACGATAGACGATCGTTATCGCCGCGCGCCGCGTGTGCCGCAGCGAGGAATGCCACCAGCCGCATCTGCAGAGACTCCCGTTGCCGCCCTTGGACCAATCGAGTTCGCAAGCTGTTCTTGCACACTCAGGTCTGGTGAAGCCAAGTCCCCGACCCGCCACTCGCTCCGAGCTGACCCGGACCCGTTACGTCGCCTCTTGGCCCCTAGCGAGCCATTTGCCCAGCGCGTTGCTGAGTCCGCTTTTTGGGGCAGACCGGACGTAATCGAGACTGTGCGCAACCAACGCTTTCAAGCCTTAGTGTCCTGTGGGTTGCCACGGACCCCTGTTCTCTGCTCGTACAATCGGCTCACATTGGCGCCGCCCAGGAATACGGCCCAATCCTTCATCAACGCGCGGCGCTTTGCCAACTTCTGGCCTTGCTGATAGGTTGCGGTGGTTTCGCTCTTGTACTTGTGCGCCAGCGCGGCCTCGCGTACGCCGTCCGGAGAGTCCGCGCATTCCTCAGCCCAGGTTGCGGAGGCGAAGGTCGACCGGAAACCGTGCACCGTTACGTGTCCGTAGCCAAGGCGCTCAAGTACCGCGAGCATGGCGTTTTCGGAGAATGCACCGCCGTCGGGATTGGTGAAGATCAGTTCACCCTGATTGCCATCTCGCATCTCTTCGAGGACCGCCAATGCGGGATCCGTCAAGGGAACGTGGTGGTCCTGGTCCATCTTCATACGCTCGCCGGGGATTTTCCAGGTCGAGCCCGAGCGATCGATCTCAGACCAATGTCCTTCGACCGCCTCGTTCGTGCGGCAAGCGGTGAAGATGAGGAAGCGCAACATGGCGGCTACCGTCCCGGACGCACCGGCAAGTTGCTTCATGAACGCCGGTGCCTCGATGTACGGCAGGGCTGGATGATGACGGACGGACGACCCTCTTGGGTCGCCTTGGCAGCTTCTCACGCGGGTTTGCGGAAGTCTGCATCGTCGATATTGACGTTCTTTGCGATGATCGTTTCGATCCGACCGCGGACACGGTTCGCGGTCTCGAGCTTCTCCACCCAAATCGGCTTCAGCAGATCGTGGATGTGACTCGGCTTGATCTCCGGGACCGTGAGCCTGCCGATGGTAGGATAGGCGTAGCGCTTAGGGAAGACGGCACTGATCGCGATGCTTCTCGCTCCAGGTCCACCAGTTCACCCGGATGTAGGCTTCCGCGCGTTCCTCGAACGTCGATAACACCACCTTGGCGTCGACAGCTTTCGCCTCTTCGCATGCCTTTTGCCTCTCTCGTACAATGTGACGCCGGCAATGTTGCGATCGCCTTTCACGCGCAACCGCGCCGCATCACGGGCGAGCCGCGCACCGTTGAGCGAGACACCTTCTTAAAGGAGCCAAGACCGTGCCAGCGCTCCTTGCCATCTTTCCAATACCGATATGACCAGCTCTTCGATGTTGGTCCGGTGACGATCAAGCACAGGCCTTCGCCGTCGGCATATTTGCCGGGCTTTTTTTGGCGCTCTACGTCGAGTGGTTTAAGCCTTCCAGCCATTGTTCCTCCGGGAAAAACCGTCCTCCGAACCCACGGTCCAAAGCTACGAGTCGGCCTCCCCGGTCCGTTGCGATCGACCCTGACGAACCGGTCATTCAGGATGGATTTGCCTCGATGTCGATTGATTTATCCGAGCGGTCGTTGAAAGTGGATCAACACTGCGGTCATGTGTGCGACGCGTGTGCTGGTTTCCTCCAGCGTTGGAAGCCAAGTACAGGCTCCGAAAGAGATCACCATTCACTTGTCGAATCGCTAGACGATCGTTATTGCCGCTCGCCGCGCGCCGTGACGCGGTCGCCGGCTGCGCAACGTACCTCGGTTATGAATGGAAGAGAGGACTGTCGCAGCACAATTCCCCGCGGGTATGAAAACTATTCGTATCGGATATTGGAAACTTTCGTCCCGCGCTGCGACCAATAACAACTCACCGCCGCGGATTAATCGAATAACGCCAGGGCTACCATTTCAGTCAACACGAAGCAGGGATCCGTGATGTCCGGCTCCTATTCGCTCCCTACTGAACCCGAAGGCATTGTCGCGCCGCTGCTCAAGCGATTTCACTCCGGTAAGATCAGCGCGATAATGCCCCCGTACGACGCAGAGGCCGTATTCATCGCGAGTAAGAGGGAACCATCACTGATCACACCGAAATCGCCACTCGACTCGAGCGCGATCTCACGGTCTGTCTAATGGTGAAGACCAAGGCGCGACATGTGTTCGTTGCTGGCGATATTGCCCGGATCGTGCTGGACCGTTCAATTGTGTGGCACAGGTCACGACGGCAAGCACGTGCCCTCGGGGGCTCGGAGATTTATCATGCGCCGCGCCGGAGATCGACGATTGCGCTACCTGATCGACAATATTCGAGGGACGCTAGTTCGAAAGGCCGACGGATATATGCGCGGCACGGCAGCTCTCACCCATGCAGCCGCTCGTCGGCCTGGCGTCGACGATTAAAGCCGGTTGGTGAAAATACCTAATTGGAGAGTTTGGACCTGCGCGCCCGAATCTCCGGGAGACAACGGATGCACGGCTCGCTGCAACATCTGACACCAGTGATCAACCAGGCTCACCGGGGCGGCACGCTCCGGCTCGCATTCGTATCCGCAGTCGTCTCGCTAGTGGTCTCGTTTGCCGCGGCGGCCGCTCCGATTCCCCTTTACAACATCTACCGGGCGGAGGACGGCTTCACGAATGTCGGCATCTCGATCGCTGTCGTCGCCTACGCCATCGGCACCATCGCCGCACTCTTGGCGCTGGGACGACTGTCCAATCATCTGGGCCGCCGGTTCACTGCGATCTTTAGCCTGAGCCTGGTACTACTGGGCTGTGTGCTTTTGCTGAATGTGCACGACATCGCTACCCTGCTGCTCGGTCGGCTCCTCGTGGGTCTCGGTACCGGGTCGGCCAGCAGCAGCCTGACATCCTACATCGTCGACGCCGCACCCAGTAGACCGGAATGGTTGGCGTCCGTCGCCTCCAGCCAGGGACCGATGCTCGACCTTACTGTCGGCGTCATCGCCTCCGGTGCCTTGGTCCAGTTCGGTCCCTGGCCACGCGACCTCATATACCTAGTTTGCATCGGCTTCCTGTTATTGTCTGCCGCACTCATTGCCATCAGCCCCGAAACAGCAACTCCGACGCCAGGCGCTTGGCGATCACTGTTACCGCGGGTCAGCGTACCCGCTCGGGTCAGGCACCTGCTCCCTGTTGCGGCGGCGGTGTTCCTGGCCACATGGGCAACTGCGGGCTTCTACCAAGCATTTGTGCCCGCGCTAGTCGAAGATCAACTCCATACCCGCAGCCCCCTCATACTCGGACTGGTGTTCGCCGGCTATATGACACTCAGCGTTCTTGGCGCTCCCATGGGGGGCCGGTTCACATCCGCGCAAGCCCAACGCGTCGGTATGATCAGTTTTCTGGCCGGAATGATCGGCCTCTGCACGGCGGTCACCGCCAGCACACTGGTTTTGTTCATCATCGCAACCATCGTCGCCGGAGCCGGCCAGGGAATCGCCATTAGCGCCGCCGCCCGCGGCTTGCTGCATGGCAGCACGCCAGCCGAACGGGCGCCGATCTTCAGCGCGATCTACCTTATCTGCTACGGCGGTGCCGCCTTCCCTAGCCTTGTCTCCGCCCAACTTTCGAACACGTTCTCGCTACCGCAGATCACGCTCGGATACGGCGGACTTGCCGCCGTCGCAACTCTGTTCACTGTCGTCGGCGCACGCAATCCGTATACCGATACGACGGGAAGCAGCACCTGCGACAGCTCGAACGCGACCGGTTCGTCAAACAGCGAACGCTCTCATGAGAATGGTCGCTGGCCTTGCCGCCACGATCGGTGAAGAAGGCTGCGTAGTGGGATGGGCCACAATCGAGCAGCAATCCGCCGCGCCCCGGTGTAGCGGCGAACCGGACCGCCGAGCGCGAGCTCAAGTTCTCGCCGGAGCACATCCAGTAAAGAGACAAATGATCGGAGAGAAATTATCATGCAGGCGATCGTTGTGACTGACCAGGCTGCGGGAACGGCCGGGATGAGACTGATGCAGCAGCCCGAGCCGTACGCGGCGATAAACGAGGTCATCGTTCAGGTCCATGCGTCGGGATTCACCTCCGGTGAGCTGACATGGCCTTCGACCTGGACCGATCGCCTCGACCGTGACCGGACGCCGACAATTCCCGGCCAGGAGCTGGCGGGTGTCGTCACCGCTCTCGGCTATGGCACGACCGGGCTGTCGGTGGGACAACGGGTGTTCGGTCTGTCGGACTCGTATCGCGGAGGGACCCTGGCGGAGTATGTGGCCGTGGAGGCACGCAACCTCGCGCCGCTTCCGGGCGACGTCGATTTCACGGTGGGTGCGGCCGTAGCGATGCCGGGCCTCACCGCGTGGCAGGGGTTATTCGTGCACGGCCGCCTTGGGGCGGGGCAGAGCGTCCTCGTGCACGGCGCGGCCGGCGCAGTCGGTTCGATGGTGGCGCAGCTCGCACGTGAGGCCGGCGCCTACGTCATCGGCACCGGACGCGCTGCCGACCGCCAGAAGGCGCTCGACTTCGGCGCGCAGGAGTTCGTGGATCTCCAGAACGACGTCCTCGAAGACGTCGGCAGGGTCAATCTGGTTTTCGATGTCATCGGCGGCGACATCGGGAAGCGCTCCGTGGACCTGATTCAAGCCGGAGGAACGCTGGTAACCATCGCCGGGCCGACCGAGGCGCGGCCCGTCGACGGCCTGGCGATCGATTTTGTCCTCGTGTCCGATCGCCGCCAACTGGGTGAGATCGTCCGGCGGGTGCGGGACGGACGACTGCGTACAAACATCGGCAACATCGCGACCATCGAGGACGCCGTCGCCGTTTTGAATTCGACCAAGCGGACCAGCGGGAAAACCATCATCCGAGTTCGTCCGTGAGGAAACAGAAAAGGCGAAGGATTCCCCTCTCCCAAATGGATTGTTGGCGCCCTCCCCTTTGGCCGGCCGGCGCTCCACGCGCCGCGGCGGTACTGCGCGGACCGCGCGCTAGGGAGGGTTCCCGAAGATCGAAGCGAGGATATCTATGATTGAAATCATCGCCGACGTGGAGACGATCACCAAGCAGGCGATACTGTCGTTCGTTGCGACAGCCAACGAGGGCGGAACGCCCAATCTTTTGCCGAAGGCGTCTCTGACCGTCACAGACGGCGTTCTCTACTTCTCCGATATCGCATCCCCGGACCATGCTGAACCTTGAAATGCAATCCCGCCATCGAAATTAACGTGGTCGACATCTTTCCAGAGGCGCGGTTATCAATTCAAGGGCCGTGTGTTGATACTGCCGCCTGACCATGACAAGTCTTTCGCCAACCCAGTTCGCGTGACGAATGGCCAAGAATATCCTGTTGATCACGTTGTCAAAATCGAAACAGCTTCGATCACCCCGTTGCTATCTCCAGCCCATGTCTTTGCCCTCCTCGAAGTCAGGACGAAATCAGGAATAGCTACTATCCTAAGTACGATGTGAAACCCCCAGGACCTAGATGATGGCGTTAACGAAAGCGACCGAAACCCAAAGCGAGAAAGCCCATGAAGATCCGAACCATCATCGCCGCCGACTGCGCCGCCCTCGCCATCTTGATGGCCGGCCTCATGTACGTCCATGATGCCGAAGCGCAAACCATCACGAAGAACTTCGAGGCTGCAATTCCTAACATACCTGGCAAGTCGCTGATCGACTTGGAAGTCGACTACGCACCCAACGCAGCCTCCGCGCCCCACACCCACGCGAGCTCAGCGTTGATCTACGCCTATGTGGTTTCGGGCGCGATTGAGTCGAAGGTGAACGATGGCGAGATGCGTATCTATCGGGCAGGTGAGAGCTGGTCCGAACCGCCCGGTGTGACCCATTCGATCAGCCGCAACGCGAGCACGACCGAGCCGGCGAAGCTGCTCGCTGTTTTCGTCCTCGATACCAATGACAAAGCGCTCACCACTCCCATCAAATAACGCTTGATACACACTCGAAGCGCCTAAAGATCGAGGCTCGCGGCGTGCAAGACCCGCCCTCCAAAAGGGGCAGGGCAGCCCCGGGGCCCAGGATTCGCGTAGCACTCGGCCGGGACGACGCATGCAGCGGTCGTTCGTTGACCCCGGCTTCGAAGCCTCGTGCCCGTCGTAACGAGGGTATAAAAGCCCGGCGACGGGACCGCTGTTGCAACGAAGCGGTTGTTAGTTCGGTCTCAAGTTGGCGCGCTCGCGAGCATACGCGCCTGCTCTGCCGTCGGCGTCGATCCGTGCGATCGCTGGGAAAGCAGGGGCACGATAACGCGCAAGCGGCGTTACCATCCGTCTAACGTGGAGTCCGCCGCATCGCCGGGCGATCTTCCCCCGGCTCATTGTGTGCAGACGTCGGTATGTCGCCGCACCCGTGACGAAGATGATCGTTTGCCGCAGCTAGCTCGCGGTGGAAAACGTGGCATCCCTCCAAGGTGTTGTTGCGCGATGTGCTGTTCGCGTGGCCCCACGCTCGGCTTTCGGCTCGACTGCGATCCCGTGGGCGCGATCGCCGCTGGAGAAGCTGCCCATCAGCTCATGTATGCCCGTCGCATTCAGCGGTCTGCGGATCGAGCTAGTGCCTTGGCTGCATCGTCGAGCGAAGCCTTCTCGGCTCGCCGCTCGTAGTAGTCGGCAAGCGCCTTAAGCTGAATCGCAACCGCTTGGTCGGTGATGGTTTCGGCAGTGCGCAGCAAAGTCTGCGCTGCCTTCAAGCATTCCTTGCCTCGTCGCGAAATCTGATTCCTCATGACGCGCTCGTGCGGTCTTCGGGCGTTTGATCGAAAGCGATCAGGAATCCATTGTGGTCACTCTTGCGGTGTGCCTTGAAGCGATCGATGCACTTCTTAGAGCAAAGCGGCGTTCGCCATGAACAATGCCGGACGAGACCAAAGTCGCCCTCACAGACGGCGCATTGCCTGCCCTTGTCAGACCCAAGACGCTCGAAGCGGTAAGGCATTGTCTTCCCCTTAGCCTGTGTGCAAGTCGGATGCTCCAACACTAAGAGGATCGCCGCTAACGGATCAATTGAGCACAGGTTGAGCTCAGGAAGTCCAAACAGGGCGTTGCGATGATACGAAAGCTTAGGGTGCTCGGACGACACGTACAACGAGCCGGCTTGAAATGCCCCGGGACGACGGCGCGCTCGCAGTCACGGACTAGGAGCCGCGTCACCCGCTCCACAGGACGCCGCAAGAGCTATCCGGCCGGGGCACGGATCGCGGCGCGACGCATGGTGTTGTCCTGGCGTTGCGACCCGACATTGAGTCATCGCGAAGTGCTCTTTCATGTCCTCTACACCGCCCGACATCCCGAGTGCAGTACCACACTCGCCGGACGCCGGCGCGCATAGCGCTCTTGGGCGACGATATCTCGCGCCTATCGAATGCATATCCAAATGGAATTTCCAATTTCGTCCGCTGTAGCAAGAATCGCCGCCTATCACCGAGGCAGGCGACAACTACATTGCGCTGCCGTGCTACTTCTGAACCCGATCCAAGGAAGGATGTTGCCAATGGAAAGCGCAGGAAAGATCGGCGCGTTTATTGCGGTGCTCGTACTTGCGGGAGCAACAGCGAATCCCGGCTACGCACAGGACGCCGAGCACGGCAAAGCGATCTTCAAAGCCTGCGCTGCGTGCCATGCCACGGATCATGATAATCGCATCGGGCCGGGCCTGGAAGGAATCATAGGCAGAACGGCAGGCACGGTTCCCGGCTTCAGCTACAGTGACGCCATCAAGAATTCCGGCATCGTTTGGGAGGCAAAGATCCTCGATGCATATCTGGAATCGCCACAGAAGGTGGTTCCCGGAAACAGGATGCCCTACGCGGGGCTGAAGGAATCGAGGGACCGGGCAGACCTGGTTGCCTATCTTGCTACGTTGAAGTAGCAGCTTCTTGAAACAAGCGTCAGCAATGCGCCTGCGCGGACATGAGAGCATTCCGGTCCCGCACAGAAGATTGAATGCCTGAGTTGAGCGATACAGAAGCATTTCAGGAGTCCCCAGGCGTGTCGAGACAGGCCGCCGAGGTTTCAGAGCCTTCTCGGGAAGCGGAGTTCGATGTCGATTTGTTCGTGATTGGTGGTGGGTCAGGAGGGATCCGCGCTGCGCGCGTCGCGGCGGGACATGGCGCGAGAGTAATGCTCGCGGAGGAGTACCGGCTGGGAGGAACGTGTGTCATCCGCGGCTGCGTACCGAAAAAACTGTTCGTCTACGCGAGCCGTTTCAGCGGCACGTTCGAGGAGGCCGCAGGAGTCGGCTGGCGCTTGTCGGTCCCACATTTCGACTGGCCGTCATTGATCGCCGCTAAGGACCGCGAGATCACACGCCTGGAAGGGCTCTACGGCACCGGTCAGGAAAGTGCAGGCGTCGAGGTGGTGAGGTCTCGCGCCGTGCTCGAGGACGCAAATTCGGTGCGCCTCCTCAAAAACGGCCGTCGCGTACGGGCACGCACGATCCTGATAGCGACAGGCGCACGGCCCGAATTGCCTCGCTTCGACGGCATCGAGCTCGGCATCACCTCAGATGCCGTTTTCGACTTGAAGACATTCCCGAGGAAACTTGTGATCGGCGGCGCCGGATACATCGCAATGGAGTTCGCTAGCCTGTTTGCTGCGCTGGGAAGCGACGTCACTGTCGTCTGCCGCGGAAGCAATGTCTTGCGCGGCTTTGACGAGGACGTGCGCCAGGCGGTCGCTGGGTCCTACACGAACCGTGGCATTAAGCTGATGTTTAGCGACAGCATCCGCCGCCTCGAACGGCGGAACGGGGACGTCCGCGACGGCGACCATGCAGGAAGGATCGACGTTACGACTGAACAGGGCGGAAGGTTGATGGCCGACCAGGTGCTGCTCGCCATCGGCCGCACGCCGAACACGACCGTGCTCGGGCTCGACCGCGCCGGGGTCAAGACTGGGGCAGACGGCGCTATCATTGTCGACGCGAGCTCCCGCACGAATATTCCGAGCATCTACGCTGTGGGTGACGTGTCGAACCAGTTCAACCTGACGCCCGTCGCGATTCGCGAGGGCCACGCGTTCGCCGACAGCCTGTTCGGCAAGAAAGCGTGGCAGGTCGACTATTCCAACGTGCCGACCGCGGTCTTCTCCAGCCCGGAGATCGGCTCCGTTGGCCTGACGGAGCTGGAAGCGAGGGCGCAGTACCCTGCCGTCGACGTCTACAAGGTTCGCTTTCGGCCACTGAAGGCCGCCGTGACGGGCGATTGCGAGACCGCGCTTCTGAAGGTCGTTGTGGATTGCGCAACAGACCGGGTCCTCGGGGTCCATATCGTCGCCGAAGAGGCCAGCGAGATGATCCAGGTGCTCGCGATAGCGATCCGCAGCGGAGTTACCATGAAAAACTTCGCGTCAGTTATGGCCGTGCACCCGACGGTAGGTGAGGAGATCGTCGCAATGCGGACTCCGACGGTGCGGTACGATCGGCGCGACGCGTCGACACCGCACGTCCCAAGCGCTGCCGTCTGATGCCAGCGGCGCGTATTCGGAAGGCCCGCTCGGAAAGCCGCGGACCTTCGAGCAGCTCACTAATCTAGACTAAATGCTGCAGGCCTCATACAGACGGAATGAAATCGATAGCGCCACCCCGCGCCAGTGAGGAGGGCGCAGGCAGTGTCGCGCAGGATGCCTGAACCACCTGCCCCACGACTCGCCGCGTGTTTGCGCTTGCGTGCCAACAGTCCGCAATCCCGAAGGTGAGCGCGATGAGTTCTTCTAGTCCCACACGACGCCCAATCAGCCAAAGTCGTCGTATGGGCTCCTATCGAAGTCGACACGAGCAGGGGCGAGCAACACCGCTGTCAATTCCCACCGTCAACCTCCAACGCAAAGTGCCCGCCATCGTCGACACCGAACCCTTGGTGGGAAAGGAGCAAGGTTTTCGTCTCGATCGACATTTTACTACCTCCACCGAGAGTCTTGCTGAGCTGGCGCGGCACCGGCGCCGCGAGCTCGTTCAACGGAAGGGGACTCGTGATCGAGCAGGTCGCCTGACACTGCGACACCGAGGTTCGAAAGCCGCCTGCCCCTACTGTGTAAAGGCAGCTGCCGGGCAGCTGCGACATTCCCATCAGCCGCTCATCTTGAAGATGCGCGCGAGGGGCTTACTCAACAGGGTTCGACCTGGTGACGTCCCGCTGGTCGAAGGCAATGGGTATATTCCGTCGGGATCAATTATCTCGATCAACCTATCTGGTCGCATTCGGTGTTGTATGCCGGGCCGATAGCGGGCGCCACAACGGCCAGCCCACGATGATTGAAGCCAATGTCGTCGACACGAAGCGAAGTATTTGCATTGCAAACCTGCATCTCCCGGCCAGCTAGCCCGAGCAAACGGAGCGCAGAATGGGTCCGTCGCTACGCGATTGCGCAGGCTTTCAAGGCCTTGCGTTAACTCGGTTGTGGCAAGCTCACGTACATCAAGCATCAGTCCACGGCCCGCCAAGCTGCAGCGATCGCTAACTCATGACTCTATGCGGCGCGCGGGCCTCTGATTAATCATCCGACTTCAACAGCGTCATCCGGCTGATCGACCGATTTCGCTCGGCCGAGGTAGGACGTGCAGCGCATCTCCTACACTTAGGTATGCTCTTCTCAGCCGAAGTACCACACGGATCAACCTTCTGTGCAATGGTGTTGGCAATCTCCTTGTGACTACGCTTGGGCTACAGCCGCACCGATTTATCGAACCGCAAGACGATGGCCAAGAGTTCACCCATGACAATCATAGATGACTCCGCGTTGTTTGGTTTTGTCCTCAAGACGGCTAAGTCAGCCTCCGACATCGCCGAGGTCGTTCACAATCTGTTCATGGACGTGCGCGACTGTTACCGGCCCGGGCTGCACTACATGCGCGGCCCCGGCCTTAAACGGCGCACCAACCATCAGGCCTGGCTAGTAGATTCTGAAGCCGTACCGCTGCCGGGGCAGCATCAGCCGCCGCCGGTGTACATACGCCCCTGCGACGCGGCAAACCCGGCTCGATAACCCGGCCCAAGGTTCTAACATGTTCGTCCCATGGGGTATCCTGTTTGCCGTCTCGCTCTCGATTAATCTGGCGACATGTATTGTAACCTCTGCCCGTGATAGTTGGGTGGCAACTCGAGGCTGGATGCGGCACGGCGTCGCCGCCATTTGCATCGTATTGCTCGGCCCGGCGACGATGCCGGCTGGTTCGGCGGGCGCCGGGGTCACCCTCGAATTGCGCAAATTGCCGATGAAGTTTAGCTGGATTGCTTGCCAGCCGAATTGCCAAGGTTGGGTCAGCGCGGTCGGCATCGTGACCGCCGATACTCCGAGGGTTTTCGACGAATTCGCGCTAGGTCGACAGCTTGACGGCGCGACCATCGTGCTGGATTCCAGCGGCGGTGCGGTCAATGAAGCGATCGCGCTCGGGCGGCGCTGGCGCGATCTGGGGGCGCTGACCACCGTTGGCGTCAGCGTTCAGACCAACACTGCACAGGGCGCTCCTTCCGACAAGGCTCCCATGGCTTATTGCGAATCGATGTGCGTGTTCCTGCTGCTCTCGGGCAAGACGCGTTTCGTGCCCGAGACCGCCCATGTTCGGGTGCATCAGATCTGGATCGGTGACCGCGCCAATGATGCCAAAGCCGCGACCTACAGCGCTGATGATCTGATGATCGTGGAACGCGATATCGGTCGTCTCGCGAAATACACTTTCGACATGGGCGGCGCGGGTGATTTGTTGTCGCTGTCGCTGAACGTGCCGCCCTGGGAAGATCTGCATGAACTGTCGCAGGAGGAGTTGCGACTCACCGGGCTGGTCACGACCCGTATGCTTGATCAGCCGGGCAACAAGGCAGCGGTGGTCGAGCTGACGCCCAAACCGGTGCGGGGGCGCTTCGTAAGCAGCGCGGTCGCGACCAAGACAAATCCAGAGCCGGCAATATCGACCAAGTCGGCTGAAGCTATGGGGCCCGCGGGCAGCGTGAGCGCGGTGGGCCCGCTTGGGCAAGACTAGCGGGTACCATGTTGGGGACCGATTGAGGAATTCCAGCAAAGCCAACCAAGCGAACGGAATATTCACGCTAGATTTCCGAAACAGTCTCGGTCGTGTGAGCGGCTCGCTGGACGTCGACCCTAGCGCTCATATCAACAGATCCCCCGATTACCCGAACAACGTTCCGACGTTCCGTGCCCATTACCGCGGCGAATTAAGCGGGTGCACATGCCGATTGCTTCGCGGCAGCAGCCCTCCCCAATTAGCCGAAGGGTTGGTATCCGCATTGCAACTTTCGAGACCCGCTCAGGGTCTCCGCCGGAACGCTCAGCCGCCCTAGCGAGCTTTTTCGCGAGCTCCAGCCCAGCGGTTACTCGGCCAAGTGGACGGCTAGCTACCGAAACCAATCGACAACTGCTGTGCCGCTCACGGCCAGTCCTTTCGCGGCCGCCTTCAAGGACACCAACAGTGTGGCTCACAAGAAGCTTCTTTCCGACTTGAAGATCGAGGCAGCCAAGCGGTTGATCTGGCCAGAAGGGGTCGCTTGCTGGTTGCGCTGATTTGCGGCTTCGGGGATCAAGATTAATTCACGCGCGCTCTCTCGCGGGGCGTGGGCGGCAGCCCAGGCTCGTGGCGCGGGCCGATGGATAATCGGCGCATTTCTTACGTAGGCTTGATCATATCCCGTGCATAGGCCAAACCGATACCGTATCCGCCGCCGTGAGCCTCCACGATAGCTCGCGCTCCGTCATAGGTCTCGTGCCGGGTCCAGTCGCGCTGGAGTTCCAGAAGGACCTGGATCCACGACGTCGGCTTCGCGCCCGCCGCTTCCATCCGTCGCATCGACAGATCGTGACTGACCGGAGTGAGCCCGCCGCAAGCGTCACCGACGACGTGCACCTCATACCCCTCCGCGCGAGCGGAGAGCACCGGAAAAGTCACACACGCTTCCGTCAACAGCCCCGAAAAGATCAGCTTCCGTCGTCCCGTCGCCACGATAGCAGCGCGCGCAGCGTGGTCCTCCCACATGTTCATGTTGCGGCGCTCGATCGCGACTACTTCAGGAATCGCAGTGTGGATTGCTGGCATCAGAGGACCGCTGTAGACCTTTGTGGCGGACGTGGAAGCCACGATCGGCATGCCGAAAACGGTGGCAGTGCGCGCTAGAGCGATCACGTTGTTCAAAAGCGTCTGGCGATCGATCGACCCGACGCCGAAAGCAAGCCCGGCTTGCTGATCGACCAGCACCAAGGTGCAGTCCTTCGGCTCGATCAGGATGTCGGGCATCGCCGTTTCAGGTCCTTGTGTCATGCTTCGTTAACTCGGGACATCGGGGAGTTATCATGGTGGCTTCGCTTCTGTTCCGACAGCCTAGCGGTAAAGGTGATCTCGATGAGCTGTTCAGGAGAGGCCAGTCTCAGCACACCTATCAGGTTGCTGGCGCACTGAGGTCGTGCCGTGCCGTAGGCCTCCTTGCGCACCCTGCCCGCAACGGCGAATGCGGCACCGACGTCGAGGACATACAGCGTCTCCTCGACGACATTGTCCAACGTCGCCCCGAAGCGCGCCAAAAGCTTGGCGGCATTGGCGTACGTCGCCCGCATCTGCTGTTCCATCATCGAAAACTCGGCCGGTTTGCCGGATTCATCGAGAGAAGCAGGCGCGATTAGATTCCCCTTCTCGTCGTGGCTGAGCTGACCGGAGACATGGATGGTGTCACCAACCTTGATCGCCTGTGCGTACCCGTAGGCATCTTCCCACGGCACATCAAAATAGGCGGCCTCCTTATAAATTGTTGCGGCGGCATTTATCTCGTCGCGTTGCATATTGAGCCTCCTGGCTTCTCAATCCCGTCTCGATGGCGGCACTGACCGTCGGTAGGACGATGCTTTGGAGAATGACCTTGCAACGCTGGCGAAGGAAATCACCTCTCGTCATAGATTCGATAGACCATCGTTAGCGCCGTCTCGCCGCGTGATGTAGTAACGGGGAATGCCACCAGTCCCGCCTGCAGAGAGTCCGATGGTCGCCCGCGCTGAAAAACGAGGACGAGCCAAAGGAGAGTTGAGTGAGACATCCCACTCGCGCCGATACGTGGAACGAACGGTGACAGGCTTGTGAATGCGTGCATCGCGCAAGCCGCGCAGATGCGACCTGGCCGGTCGCGACGCTTGTATTCGAAGCTTCGCGGAAAATGTCATTTAAACGGATATTCGTCAGAGTGAACTGAAGGTCTCGGTTGGGGCCAAAAGACGACCTAACTCGTCGGATCAGCTCAGATCGAGCGGCGGGCCCGGCGAATAGCTGTGCCACCACACCAGACCTGGGGATGCAAAAACGGCTTGATCGTGGCGCGCGAAATCCACCGTAGGAGCGGCGTCATGGTCGAGGAGGCGGCGTGCTGCCACCCTTGATCTGGATTGCTCCCAGGCAGCCAACGGAAATCTCTGCATGTGCCTCTGGTGACGTTCCTCGCTGCGGATTCACGCGGCGCGGCGGCAATAACGATCGTCTATCGAATTGATGGCGAGAGGTGATTTCCTTCGCCGGCGTTGCAAGGGCATTCTGCAGGTCGGGCGCGCTTTGGAGCAACGCTGGACAACGACGTCGAGGGGACGGAGAGTCGGATGATGTCATACACCGCTAAGGCCATTCCGCTTCGGACAGCCGCTCCGGATGACCCCGCTCTGGCGCGGGTGTTAGCGGCTTACGTAGCGTCGGCGACAATCTGGCTCGTATTGACCACGGCCGTGGGACTCTTAGTCAGCTTTAAGTTCGCCTATCCGGATTTTGCGACGACGCCGGCGCTGTCGTTTGGACGGCTGCGGGCGATCCACACCAACGGAACATTTTATGCCTGGGCGAGCCAGGCGCTGATCGGACTTGCGCTGTTCGTGGCAGCGCGCAGTTCGGGCGCGCGGCTCTACAGCGAGCGCCTCGCATGGATCAGTCTTGCGCTCCTTAATCTCGCCGCTGTACTGGGCACCGTTACACTCGATTTCGGTTTCAATTACGGCCAGGAGTATCGCGAGTGGCTGTGGTGGATTCGCGTTATCCTCGGGCTTGGTTTGATCACTGCGGTCTGGAATATGATCGCCACTGTCGAGCAGCGGGATGCCGAGGATATCTACATTTCTAACTGGTATACTATCGGAGGCACGCTGTGGACGATTGTCATGGTCGTGGTGTCGCTTCTGCCATGGTACCAGTTCGGACTGGGTCAGGTCGCGGTACAGGCCTTCTTCATGCATAACGCCGTCGGACTATGGTTCACGCCCCTATCGCTCGGTGTGTCCTATTATGCGCTGCCGAAGCTCCTGAACCGCCCGATCTATTCGTATTCTCTTGGCGTCTTTGCATTCTGGACCAATCTCATCTTCTATCCGATCGTTGGCGCCCATCATTTTGAATTCAGTCCATTACCGTGGTGGCTGCAGACTACGGCCATCGTCTTCAGCGTGGCCATGCTGGTTCCTGTGCTGAGCGGCACCGCGAACTTCCTTCTCACCTTCCGGGGGACTCACGAATGGATATATCGCTCGCCCGCGGTGTTCATCCTGGTCGCCGTCTACGGCTATCTACTGGGTTCGACGCAAGGCACATTGGAGGCATTCCGCTCGCTGCAGCAGCTGTGGCATCTGACCAATTACACGGTAGGGCACTCGCACCTGACGATGTACGGCTTCGTCACCTTCGCGATCTGGGGCGGAGTCTATGCACTCTTGCCGCGCGCCACCGGCAAGTATCCGTACAACCTGGCCATGGGCATCCATTTCTGGCTTTCTGCAGTCGGTGTTGTCATCTACGTTGCGGCGCTGTCGGCCGCAGGAACCATTCAGGGACTCGATTGGTTTCGAGGACTCACCTTCATCCAGTCGGTCGAAGATGCCGCGCCATATTGGTTGTGGCGTTCCGTCGGTGGCTCGATGATGTTCGCCGGCCATCTCGTCTTCGCTTTCAATGTCTGGACAATGACCTACGGCAGGTCCTACGCCGAGCTTGCGGCAGCCAAGACGGTGTCGGTATGAATAGGTTGTTGGCGATTTCCGGCGGTTCAACGCTGGTCTACACCGGGTTGGCGGTTCTGATGGGCGTGCTGCCGGGCATCTGGCTATCGAAGGTACCGCCGACGCCGGGCCTTAAGCCACTGACCCCCCTAGAGGCGCGAGGGCGGGATGTTTATGTCTCCGAAGGCTGCTTCTATTGTCATACCCAGCAAGTACGCCCCCTCCCTGGAGATAAACCCTTTGGCCGTCCGTCCGCACCGGGCGATTATGCTTACCAGACCACGGAATTGCTAGGTTCGGAGCGCAACGGTCCGGACTTGAGCAATATCGGCACGCGGCAATCGAGCAGCATATGGCAGTTCATCCATCTCTATCAGCCGCGCGCAGTGGTGCCGCAATCGATCATGCCTGCGTTCCCTTGGCTATTCAGCGTTGTGGACAAAGTACCCCCCGCAGAGAAAGCGGTGTCATTGCCGCCTGAGTTCGCGCCAGGCGGTACCGTGATTCCGAACGAAGACGGCAAGGCGCTGGTGGCCTATCTGTTGTCGCTGAAGCAGCCCGCGCTCGCTCCAACGCAACCCGGCGCCGTGCCGTTGAGTCGCTCGAGCGGGCCGCTAGGGTTTGATGCCAGCAAAGGTGCAGCATTGTTCGCCAACAACTGCGCATCCTGCCACGGCGCGGAAGGCAAGGGTGTGCCGGGAACGTTTCCGCCGCTCGCCGGAGATCCCGTGGTTAACGCCGCGAATCCGACGGCACACATCGGCGCTGTGCTGCATGGACTTAGCGGACACGTGATCAATGGCCAAAAATATGAAGCTCCGATGCCCGCGTTCGCGGATCAATTGTCGGATCAGGAGATCGCCGATATCATCGACCACGAGCGCTCCTCTTGGGGCAATCGTGGTGCCTTGATCAGCGCGGCTGATGTCGTCGCGGCGCGCGCCAACGAACCACTGCAGAAGCAGCAGACGCCGCCAAAACAGATCTCGCCGATAGCGGCCCCGGCACCCACATTCGATCCCGCGGAAGGATCGAAGCTGTTCGCCGAGAACTGCGCCGCCTGTCACGGTGCAGAGGGCAAAGGCGTGCCCGGCACGTTTCCGCCACTTGCGGGCGATCAGGTCGTGAACGCCCCTGACCCTGCCGAACACATCACCACCATGCTGCGCGGCCTTCGTGGGAAGGCGATCAACGGCCAGAAGTACGAGGTAGAGATGCCGCCGTTCGCTGACAGACTATCTGATCAGCAGATCGCTGATATCGTCAATCACGAGCGCACGTCATGGGGCAACCACGGGCCGCTGGTGACGCTCGCGGACATCACGAAGCTCCGCGCCAAGAAATAGGAGGCGATGATGACTGAAACGATTACCGCTTGGATCCTCTCGGCGCTTGGCTATATCTGCACTACGCCTGCGATCGCTAATGCTGGTGGTGATCATAGTCTTACCGGACCACTACTCGGCAACGTGCTGGTGGCGGGCGGGGCTGGGCTCGTGACCATCAGCTGCATCGTGGCGGCGCTGTGGATGCTCATTGACCCCGGCGAACGGGATCCCAATCATCCAAAATATCGCGTCTTGGACACCGACCGTTAGAGGAATGCAACACGTGCCCGACCCGCGCATCCGCATCTATCTAGACGACACGCCCGATCCGGTCGCCGATCAGCGGCCGCCGACCGAGATAGCGCTCGACACCAAGAGCCTTGCCGACGGCGAGCACGGCCTGCGCATCGAAGCCCAAGATGCCACCGGCCAGGTCGGGGTCCGGCGCCTTCGATTCCAAGTCCGCAACGGCCCCGGGATTACGGTCACCGGACTTGGTGATGGTGCCGTGGTCCACGGTACCGTGCGCCTCATGGTCAACGCGTTTGGAGCGGAAGAGCCGTTCGAGCCGCACCGAGCGGAATCGCCCTCCCCAATGCCGGTCTGGGTGTGGGTGCTGACGTTACTGATCGTTGCTTGGACCGCTTGGTATGTCGCAACCCTTTGGAACGTTCCGGCGGATTACGCGAAAACACCAACTTATTCCTCGTCGATGAATCCATTCAAATAGCGCGCCTCAAGATCAAACGAGTCAACGCTGTGGCTGCTGACCCATCCGGATCTCCGCAAGTGAAGACGAATATGCTCGTGCATGATCCATTGCGTGAGGCGAAGGGACGCGGTCTCATCGACAGGCGTTCGCTCTTGACGACGAAGGCGTCCACTTAGGGTAGCGTGATGCCGCACGTAGAGTTTCGACACCGTTCGATCATCTTGATCGTTCCGGTATAAACACAGCTGACGGCAGCTCGCTTCGGCGTTTGAGCTCGACCGCATGAAGTTGAAGCGATGTAGGGAGGCATTCAGCGCGCTTGACCTCCGAAAGGTGCGCAACCTCCATTCTCGAGGAACCGCACTCTTCGACCTAGTCCAGTGCCTTTATAAAGTTGCGAGCGATTGGCTGCTTCTTCGTTTTCGGGCGACTGTGGATTGATGTGAATACGGCGTGAGGGAAGATGCCCATGCAAAGACTGCCACACCAGAGTCACGCTGTGCGGCTAAATGAGCAGGCGCTGATCATAGCTAGTTGCGCAGCGCTATAGGTTCGCGAACTGCTGAAGAAGCAAGAGGTTTCATCGTGGAAATTCGGCTAGGCACCAGGCGTAGTGATTTGGCCATCTGGCAAGCCAGTCACGTCGCCGACCTTATTCGTGGCGTCGAGCCGGCCGCTGAGGTACGCTTGGTCTTCGTGAGCTCGGTTGGCGATAAAGATCGAAGGTCGGCCTTTCATCAGCTTGGCGGCATCGGAGCGTTCACGAAGGAGAGCGAAGATACGCTTCTGCGCAACGAAGTTGACCTGGTCGTTCATTCCCTCAAGGATCTTCCAACCAAATTGCAGCCCGGCTTGGTATTGGCAGCCGTTCCCAAAAGAGAGGATCCTCGGGACGCGATTTGTGGCGTTACACTAAGTCAGCTACGTCCGGGGCTGCGCGTCGGCACTGGATCAATTCGCCGTAAAGCTCAACTTCTCGAGTTATGCAATGGTCTCGATATTCGACCTATCCGAGGGAACGTTTCTCCAAGGCTGTGTAAGGCAAAGAACCGACAGGGAATAGACGCGACTCTATTGGCGGCGGCCGGGTTGTCGCGACTAGGATTGCTGCATGAGGCTTCACAGATTTTAGACGCTCGTGTTTTCCCGTATGCAGTCGGTCAAGGTGCTCTCGCGGCCGAAGCTCGCGAAGAGGATACGGCGCTTATAGCGCTGCTTCAAAAGATTGAAGACCGGCAATCGCGCTCCGAAGTGGATGCAGAGCGCGCATTGATGAGAAGTCTCGATGCGGGTTGCAGCCTCCCCGTCGGGGTCTCTGCCACATGGCTCGCCGGGACATTAACACTTCGAGGACAAGTGACTCATCCGGATGGCCAAAGGAAGATCGCCGATGAAAGTGTGGGTCTGGCCGATCAAGCCGACGCAATAGGCAGAAGTCTCGGGCATAAACTTCTTCAGCAAGGCGCCGAAGAGATATTGAAGGCTGCGCTCCGTACAGTGGAAGAGCAAAGGACAATCTGAATTCGCTAGTTGACATGACGACTTATGCTCTTGGGAAGCCAGCATAGCGCAGGCGCTCGGCCTTCTTGAGCAGTGTGGAACCGATTACTGTTGCGCGAATTGCAACGGCCTGGCTGGCGTTCTCCATCAACGAACTGCACCTGTGCCGCAGGGCAGTTCCCGCAGCTTCGTCAAATCAGGGAACCGAGCTTGGCCGGTGGGGGCCTCTCGCCCCGCAAAGGCCTAACGACCGACGCTTTCCAGGTTGCAGATGCTGCTGCGCATGGGTGATTGCGCCGCAGAGACCAAAGATCAATGTCGATAATCGTGAGTAGGTCGACCGGTAGCTGGGTGGCGAACTACGCGCGTGAGTGTGTCTTTGCTATCCGGGCAGCATCAGCCGGCCGAGCGCCAAACGAGGCGATAGACGATGAAGTCCGGCCTCCCCGCGCGAAACTTTCGGTGAAGAGCTGACCACCGCGCAGGACGACGTTGCAGCGGAAGCGGCGCGCGATCACCAGGCGCTCTACGATCCGCCACGAAGGCAAGCAGATCGTTCTCGCGGCGCTGATATCAGGTTTGGGCACGTTGGGAAACCGTTCCGCATCGCGGATACGGACCAATGCTTTCGCATGCCCGGACCGCAATAACCTCCGCGGTGATCACTCGGTGACCGGACGCTGTCAATCGGAGTGATACAGGCTCTTGTCGCCGCGCCCTCGAGATGCACCGTGCACGCGCCGCACAGCGCCATACCGCATCCGAACTTGGTGCCAGTCATTTGGAGCATGTCGCGAAGCACCCACAGCAGCGGGGTGTCGCCGTCAGCGTCCATCGTATGCGGCTTGCCGTTTACCGTGAGAACATATGCCATTCCGCACCAGTGATATTATCGCGTGTGACGGTAAGGCGCCGTAAGCGCCCCAACCTTGGCGTACATCGGCCGCTCCGGAATAACCTCAGATCGTGCTCCATGGGGTCGCGTTCTACTCGATGGCTGGCGCCATCGGCCCGGGTCCGACGTGCTCAGCTCGGGACCAGGCGCCCCGGCGATTTCAGATACTTCGTTGTGATTGCATCGGCCGCCCAATAGGCCAGAGCTCCGACCGTGCCCGTCGGATTGTGCGACGGGTTTTGAGGAAAGGCGCCGGCGCCCATAACAAACACGTTGGGAACATCCCAGCTTTGCAGATAGCGGTTGACAGCGCTGGTTGTCGGATCGGCTCCCATAATGGTGCCGCCTGTCGTGTGCGTCGTCTGATAAGGGACGATCGAATAAGGGCCCTTGCGATAGTTGATGCCCATTTTGTCCGGGTTCATGTGCTTGGCAATGTCGGCTGCACGATCGGTGCAGTACTTCGACATGTCCAGATCGTTTTTGCTGAAGTCGAACGTCATCCGCAGCAGGGGATTGCCGAAGCCGTCCTTATAGTTCGGGTCGAGGTCAAGATAGTTGCTGCGCTGGGCTGTGACGCTGCCGAAAGACGCGATCACGAAAGTTCGGTTATACCAGTGGGCAACCGATTGCTTCCAGCCTTTGCCCCAGCGAGGCTCGCCTGGTGGCAGGTTGCGGAAATCGATCGGCCGTTGCCCCTTGCTCTCGACACAGATGTAAGAACCACCCACGAAGCCGAGCGGCCCATGATCGAAGTTGTCGTAGTTGAAATCATCTATGATCATGGCGCACGCACCGGCGCCCATGAACGGATTGAAGACTTTATCGTTGAAGTGCGCGGTGACGCTGCTGGACATCTGGTAGGCATAGTTGCGCCCAACGCTACCCTTACCGGTCTTAGGATCGTAGATGCGACCGATTCCCGAGAGCATCATCAGCCGTGCGTTATGCAGACCAAATGCGCAGAGCAGTACCATATCGGCGGGCTGTTCGAACTCCCGACCTTGCGAGTCGATATAGGTAACGCCGGTTGCCTTTTTGCGGCCGGAGTCAAGATTGACCTTAGTGACATGAGAAAGCGTGCGTAATTCGAATCTAGGGTCTTTCAGCAGAAGTGGCAGAAGCGTCGATTGCGGGCTTGCCTTCGCTGACATTTCGCAACCGAAGCGCTCGCAGAACCCACAGTACACGCAGGAGCCCATGTCCACACCCTCAGGGTTCGTGTAGGCCTGCGTAACGTCGGAGGATGGCTGAACATAGGGGTAAAGCCCCATTTCCCGCGTAGCATCCTCGAACATCTTCATTTGAAAGCTGCGCTTCATCGCCGGGTTCGGATATTCGCGCGCACGGGACCCTTCGAAAGGATTCCCGCCCTCCTGGATCACGCCTTTGATGTTGCCGGCCTTCCCGGCGGTGCCGCAGAGATATTCGAAGCGGTCGTAGTAGGGCTCAAGTTCGTCGTACGTAACTGGCCAATCTTGTATCGTCATTTCTTTAGGAATGAACGTTTTGCCGTATCGTTCGCCATAGTGGCTGCGGATCCTGAACTCGCTGGGCGCGAACCGATAGTGCTGGCCGTTCCAGTGGACGCCTGCGCCGCCCACACCATTTCCCGGCAAGAACGATCCCCAGCGCCTGATCGGTAGCGCCGTCTGGTCGACGTTGTTGCGAAAGGTGAGAGTCTCGCGGGAGGCGTCCTGCATTAGGTCATGACGAATGGCGAAACGCAATTCGTCATGTATCATCGGCGCGGCAAAGTTCGGGATAGTGTCGCGCATCCCGCCGCGCTCAAGCGCCAGCACGTTGAGTCCCGCTTTTGTGAGTTCCCTGGCCAGCACAGCCCCGGTCCAGCCAAAACCAACAATAACTGCGTCGACAGGTTTCAACTTCGTCGCCATCGGAATTCTCCTTCGGCCTGAAAATCAGCTCAAGTCAGCGATGCTTTGGCTTGGTTCGGTGTAAGGCTTGTTGTAAGTCGTCTCGAACAGGTCGACGAAGTTCCCGGTTGCCCCGCTATAGCCGATCATCTTCCACGCAGCCTTATCGCGATTGCCGCCGTAAGCGGGATCGCTGAAAAAGCCCTCCATCACGTTCTGATAAAGCAGATCAAGGAAGAGGCCAGCAGGAAGCGGTCCCGAATCCGCTTTGCCTGTGCCGAGATCATTTAAGACCTCATCGCGCTGACTTTCCGTGATCGTTGAAAAGTCCTTGCCAAAGGCCTTGGTGCAGTATGCGTTGATCGCCGGGATGGCGGCGCGATAAGCTTCCGCAGGAGAGAGGCGAACCTGCCATCCTTGTTGGGGCACCCCAGGATGCCATGGACCTTGCATAAACATTTTACCGCCTTGCCCGAAACCGCCTGCCAATTGCTGATCGATGAAATAGGCAATGCCCAAATCGACGCCGCTGGCCGTCAAGTCATCGGCCGGAATCATATGATTGACCGCCGCCTCGACCCAGGTGGCCTCATCGGGATTGAGGAACGTGTAAGCGCGCTTCTCGGGTGGTGCGGAAGTTGCCGTCTGTGCGGGTGAGGATGCATGAGCAGTCTGCTTCGCGCCCATCTGCATCGCCTGCTCTGCCGATGCGGGTTTTGGGGCGACTGATCCGCCAGTTACGCCGACGACGCCAATGACGCCCGCTCCAACAACGAATTCACGACGTTTGATGGTCATGGCTGACCTCGTCCTTCAAGTTGTGACGGCCCGCAAGTGTCAAGGTGCCGCCGGAGTATCAACTGCTCGCGCTGCTGCCATGCCTGCCATGACAGCGGTCTTGCCTGCTTTGAGTTTGGCCGCTGCCGCGGCGTAACCTCCGTCGGCCCCATCAACGAAGTGGACGTGATCTGACCGGATGTTTGAAGGCACGTAACAGGTGAGATGCGCGCTCGTCTGACGATGTGTGCCCGCTACACAAACGCCAGAGAGCTGGGCCGAAACCAGTCGAGCCTCGATAGCGTCTGCGATTTCCGGCGAACAGTCTACCGTCATTTTCAGGCCATCGTCGAACTTTCTGAAATCCGTATTGTTCGAAATCTCTCGTCGATATTTGAGGGGTTTGAACTGGCCCATGCGAATACCTGCCGAAAGAACGAATCGCGTCTTGATGGCTCGTAGTGCATCTGCGATGGCCGTCAGAAGGTGCGCGTGTGAGGAGTGCTTATCAAGCAATCTCTGGATTTTGCCTCCGAGCCAGGCGGGCAACGGACCGCCCTCCGGCAACGGATGGCCCGATCGACGCGAGGAAAATTCGATCAAGGCCAAAACATCCGCCACCAAAGCCGCGTACGACCTTTGCTCTTCGACCGGAATGGCGATGATAGAGAGGATGGTGCCCTGCTCGGTAGGGATTGGCCCGAATCCGCAGTAGAGCCCTGATAAATCGGGCTTGGCATTCAACGGTGCGCGGCGTACTTTGAATTCTCCCTTCTTGAGTTGTCCTTCCGCCCACGCCATGCCGCCGCCGGTGAACATGGCGTACGAGACGTTCTCGGACGCGGCATATCGCGCGACACGAACATCGTGACCGGCTGCGCGGATTGCAGAAACCGGAACGATCGCGACTCGAAGTACAAGATCGAGAGTATCGTCTGCCCATGCCGCAGTTCGCGCCAATGCATACTTCACTTCGTCAAGATACTTGCCGGGGATCGCTACGGTCGCTCCGTCGCCGCCAAAAACATAGGGAAAGCAGAGTTCAGGTAACGCGTTGGTTATGGCGACCAGCACCGCAGCGCCCACCGTGTTGACGGCTTTGTATCGGCCGGTCTTGATCGCAGTCGTCGATTGGACGACATCGGCAATTCCGATGAACCAATCGCGCGGTAAGGGGAGATAGCGGTCGAAATGCGTTATTTGTGAGAAGTTATCGAACGGCTTCAGATTGGCGTAGAAATGCTCTGTACTCGCGCTTCCCGTATTCGTGGGTGAGAAGGCGCGTTCATGAGCTGATTTGCCCGTCAAGCTGTCTTGGAGCGTCATTTGCTCGCTCCTTTGTCGTTATCCCAAACCCTCGCAACAGGACCGGGATGCGCGCGTGAGCTTACCAATAAGCCTGTTTCACCGTTAGCTACTACGTCGTCACCGTCAGTGATGAGCTTCCGTTGATTCTTTGTTGCGATATCCTCTTTGGACCACTCGGCCAATTGAACATCCCGCATTCGGTGAATAACCAGCACTGAGCTCGATGAAATGCGCAAGGATAAGGCAGAAAACATACGCTCGCGCTGAACTCTTTTCAGCTTGCTCCAAGAACGACGTGCGAATGATCGAGGAACGCTATGATGTCTCAAATACATGTTGGCTAGCGGCAGCTCGAGGGAGCCGCGCACGGCCAAGCTTTGGCCTCACCGGGATGGAAGTAGTCATAGGTCGGATAGCCGCGGTACGAATTATCAGTAGGATAACCTCGCCGCACCGGATAGCGCACGTCCGTCGTCGCGGCTGGTACCGCCGCCTTGATCGACGTGCAATTGATCGGAGCAGCAGACGATTCGGCCGTTGCAGCCACCGCGATAGGAACAGCAATTGCGAGCGCAATCGCGAGGCCGCGGACTTGAATAGTCACGGTAGCTCCTGTTCGCTTTGAAGATGACTATCCACCACCCGACAAGAATGACCTTGCAACGCCGGAGAGGGAAATCACCTCTCGCCATAGAGTCGATAGACGATCGTTATTGCCGCCGCGCCACGTGATGCCCGAGCGAGGAATGCCACCAGCTGCATCTGCAGAGACTTGCCACCCTTGGCCCAATCGAGGTCGCGCGTGCCAACGCGCGTCGCCGTCCGAAGCAGATGAAGAGGATGCGGCAGGGCCATTGAAGGATAGGCTTATTGCCGAACTGACGGAGCACAGTACGAAAGTAATAACGTCGATTGGTGGATCGATCGCGCGGAAGTCGGCACTCGCTTCTGCTTCAAGGATACAAAGGCGAAAGAGTCATTCGCTGTCGCTTGTGACGACTTCGGTATTCCCTGCCAAGACGGCTAGCCCGCGCTTTGGAATTAGGCCCGCTGGTCACGGCGGCGGGCCCGGTGTGCCTAGGAGCCCGGGTCCTCACCCTCCAGATCCCGCTGCAGGTCCTACTTTTTCCGCTCGCGATGTTCGTACTTTTCACTACAGCGGGAATCGCCCCGGGTTACGAGATCAGTTTCTTGAAGGGGCGGATAACAGTGAAGCAGCGCGTATTCGTTTGTATATGGCGCGGGTGAGCGTACGCAGACGTTTGCGCCAACGGGTAGATCCACCAACTGCCCGTCCATAAGCATGTAGCTGCAGTTGTCCGTTTTCTTTGCCTTTTCTGCCGTACTGTCATCGGCCCAAGCTGCGCCCAGCGATGCAAGGGCGACGCCTGCGATTATCAGTGTACGCATCTCATTCCCTTTCCTGGACGCGCTTCCGGCCTTCGATCCGATGTGGCGAGTGGTACATGGTCAGGATAGGCGGACCTAAAGGCAAGCTCGGTGCGATGGCGCGCCTTAGCTTGCCCATTGGGCGATCTCCAGACCCGCGCAAATGATCATTCCCCACAAGGCGAAGCTAACCTGCAAGGCGATTGCCATTTTCGGTCTCCCGACGACGCCTGAGTCGCACGCACTCTGCAACCGGGGGTCTACGCGATCGGAACGGCGACTTTGGCCCTTACAGGAGGCGCGCGAGGTAGCTCGAACATTGGGTCCATGACGGGTCGAAGGCAAATCACCTCTCGCCATGGAGTCGATAGCCGATCGCTATCGGCAGAGACACGCTTGAGGCGCTCCGGTGGGCAGGCCTGGCCTTCGAGTACGAGGTGATAGCCCTGCAGCCATGAAAGAGCCCGCCAACTGAGGCGGCTTTATCGTGGGTTATGGCGCGCGATTAGCGGAAGCGGAAACTGAGCGCATCAAGGCCGACCGAGGCCGCGGTTCGCGGCGTAGCTGCTCAAGGAACGCGATTCGCCCCGGCCTTAGCCACCGCTTCGCGAGTTTGGAAACGAAGGCTGATTTAATTGAGGATCGGAGCGCGGGAGCCTCAAAGTGAAGATCGCAGGAACGGCTAAAAGGCTGCTCCTGCGACCGACGCCGCGAAGTTCCGCACGATCGGCACGGCACCCGCGGTGCTAGCACAGTGGCCCGCCAGCGTGAACCGGCCGGCCTTTTTGCCAGGATTCTGACGCGCAGGAATCCCGGTCTATACTCACGCGATGCCGGACGCCCCTGACGCCGAGACTCAATTGAGGGACATCTTCGAAAAGTACCCGACCCACGTCGAGCGCTATCGGGCAGCGAGTCGTGCATTCGCGATCAAGCCAGGGTCAATGCAGGAAACCGTGTTTCGCCTATGGTTTGACGAACGGCATGCAGAGTACGAGAAGGAGCAACGAAAATAAGGGGCGTCGCGGATGGCCAAGAAGCCCGCCCTATCGCTGAGGCGGGGCGGTGTGTGCTATAAGGGTAGACGACTGAGCCGCAGCAGAAGAGGTCTCCCGCAGCGCCTAGTCGAGATCGGGCTGAAGAAGAAATGACCGACGACTCACGAACCGGGCAAGTCATGCAGCGCCCAAAGTCGTTCCCCTCCTTTGCTCCCCAAATAGCAAAAACCGGACGTTGGTTTGTGGCTGTGAAAACTGGTGTTGGTCCCACATTGCCGACTTCGCGACGGAAGCGGATGCCATGAACTGGATTTCGAACAAATCGGAATACTGGCCCGGCGGACCGAGAAACGGAATCCAAAAGAGACTAGCCTAGCAGAACCTCCCTCTCGGCCAGACGCAATTCACGGGGCTGGTGGAGATCGGGCGAAGGCAGAAAAATGAGTCAGGTGCTAGACGAACTAAAAAAGCAAGCCGAAGACGCGGAAACGAAAGCCCTCGCGCTTCCGCAGAATCCCGAGCGCGACCAGTTGCTCTGCGATCTCGCCAACTTCCGCGCGACGCTCGCAAAGCTGAGTCACGAACGTGAAATGGATCAAGGCTAGGGTGGCTGTCCAGGCCGAGGTGCGACCAAGATGGCGTGGAATTTCCCCGTTATCCACAGTCTCTAGGCTGCCGCAACTTGACAACAGCGCTTGAATTGGCCCTGAGCGGGAGTAACCTTCGTCTTTTCCGATTGGGTTTCTTGCGGGGGAAATTCAATGGACAAGATCGAGCGAGCTTTCGTGCTTATTGCACTCACGGGCTTTTACGGCACGATCGCCGGGGTGACGTGGCTGATCGTCGGCTAAGAATGCCTACCGCAAAAAGAAGGGCCCGGTGTATAGGAGCCGACATCAAGCTATTCGGACGCTGATGCGGCGAGCGTTAAAGGTTAAAAATAGATGCCACCCCGGGCGAGCCATCTGCCGACCAGCCCGGAGCGAGATGCGTTGCAGAAGCTGCGCGCGGGACGTGAGCTAACGCCGAGAGCTCTTGAGCCTACCGGCAAGCGCACCGTCTTAAATATGTCTCCAAGGGCTGGATCGAGCGCGGGAGCACGGCCGCGAAGTATCGGATCACAACGACGGGTCTCGCCGCCTTGCTCGTCAAGATACCCTAGAGCGGGAAACCTGACTTCTATTTATTCAGGCAGGAACCATCCTGCGCTCCCCCCATTACTGCAAGTTGCTTCAGGCCTTCCCCCGGGGGCTTGGAGCTCCAACAGCGGCCTCCGCGTGCCCCCGCGGGGGTCGTTTTGCTGCGAGGCACCAATGGACGAGGCCGGCGGGTCGTGTTTGCGCTAAGTGCGACGCTGCTGCATATTTTCCCAAGTTGCGGCAATTTACGCGCGCGACCTATTGATCTCGCGCAGTGGTTGAAGTTCAGTGCGCCGTGTTGTTTTTGGCTGGAGGGCTTTTTCAAATGCGTTATTTTGGAATCGTGGCGCTTGGCGCCGCGTTGGCTGGCTGTGCGTCAGCATCGTCAGATATCGCGCCGTCGTACGTTTCGCCGGTCGTGTACCAATCCTACAACTGCTAGCAGCTGGGGCTTGTGGCTCAGGGTATTCCGCAGCCAGCGGCCGGCCTTTCCGGCGCCTAAGGCAGCCAGCGGACGAAAGACGGCTTGGTCACGGCGGCTGCTACCGTGGTGTTCTGGCCAGCCGCATTTTTTGTCGGCGGTGACAAACACACTGCCGCGGAGCTCGCCAACATGAAAGGCCAAATGGTCGTGATCGAGCAGGCGAGCGTTCAGAAGAAATGCAACATCCAATTCCAAGGGAAGCCGCCGGCGTGAGCGGGGGCGCCGATTGTGGGAAGGCCGCAGGCGCCGGAAGGCGTGTCCTGCGGCCCCAGGGCCTGCGCCCAAAGGCGGTCCGCATCGGTCTTGGTGTCGAGACACGTCACGCCGTCCTCGTCACCTACCGGGCTGTTCAGGCTGTAATCGCCGTATACCCGAGGTCGATGCCGCTGATCAGCCAAGAATTCGTCTACACGCGCTCTCGCGTCACTCAACCTGAGGCGCCCCTCCGCTATCGCAACAAGCATCCGAGACATGACGTCTCCGCGCTCGTACTTAGAAAGATGGGCGGTAGCTCGCCGTACCGCTTCGTAGGCATCTTCACCCTCGTTTCGGGTCAATGACGCCGCAGCAAACCGACGCCTGGCCCTCTGAGCAGCGCTCCGCTTTGCGAACGCATTCTGATCGGAGAGGTCACGCAGCCGAGTACCCAGGTTGGGAGTCGCCCTCATGAAATTCCTCATCGTTTGCTGCATTTGCGACGTTAGACTCGAACTCAGCGTTCCGCCCTCATGAAGCACTGAGATGGAAGATCTCACCTGTTCTGCGCTGGGCATAAGCAGTTGACGAGGGGTCTTCATACAATCCTTGCAGCGTCTGACGAGGTAACCCAGATGCTGCTCATAAAATGTACTGTCCATCGTCCTGATATGGCCGTTCTTGCATCTTTCCGCTGTTCGGCGATTGTCAGCCGACCGCTGTATCGCGAGCCACCACGTTACGGTTACTCGGACTTGCGCCGCGGCTTGTTCATTGGCCTTGGCAAGCCGCCTCGCCTCGTCAGCCCACTCGGGGTGCAGCTCGCAATGCTTCCTGAAACGCTGAGGGTGACCAATGCAGGGCCGCATCGCTTGTCGCCATACGTGATCCTTCGAAGCGTCTCCCCTGCGTTGAGCCGCTGCATGAACTCGCCGGCAAGCTCGGGTGTCATTCCGGGAGGGACGTTCATCCACTTCCGTCTGGCCGCGCTACGCTCCTCATGCGAACGATAGCACCTACATGCGATGGACGTTCTAGCTCGACCCTACTGGTTCCGAGACCTGTCGGCTTCAAGATGTGATGGTCCGCCAGATGTGATGCGCGAACGGCAATCTCGATTCGACCGTTTCACAGAAGCACGACGGCGAGCAAATACACGCCGACCAGCAACGTGAGACTGCTAACAGTAATCGTGAGATAGATCTGTTGCATTGCGACCTCCCGGAACCGGCGCCATTCAGTGTTTGTGATTCAGGAGCCTCTTCTTACCGGTCGTTGCTATCCATAATTGGGACCCTTCAGTGATCGGAAGCGAGCCGAGAAAAGGCCGACGGGCGCTACGCCGCCGACCTCTTCTTGCAACTGCCGGCTCGCGGGTCCGGTTCCGTTGCGACTCTCGGCACTGAGCCGTTGGACTCACTGCTATCTCAGAACGATTTCTTAGGCCATGGCACGCTTGTATCGCGTTATCGTGCTGAGGGAGGATCGCATTCCACAATCGGAATGGTCTGATCATACGTTGGTCTAATTCTAGCCTGCGATGAGCAGTATCGGCATTGAAAAGCTCAGTGTCTTCGGTTTAATGGCTGTTGGGTAAAATGGGAGGTTGCTCCAGCTTATCCTAAGCGCGTGCATCCTAAATGCCGTGCTCGGCGACAGGAGTTCGTGTGCTTTCCTGCATTTCTCAGGATCACCGCCCGCACAATGTGCGTGTCGGCTGTCATGGCGGCGAGTTGCGCTATTCCCCGAGAGATCGCAGATGCGGTTCGCTGATGAGATGTCGCTGTCCCGAGTAGCGAGCCTCTAACACATCAGCCTCGGCCACTCGAGGGCCTCCCGCCGTCCTTGGGGCCGATGTTTTGTGCGGCTATGTCTTGTTTTCCACTTCGGCACGCCGCACGCGCTCGATGATCAATTATTGTGCAAGACGTCCGAGAAGTCACATAGTTCGGTAGCAACTTGACAAGCTCGCGATGCCGGTCTCAAGCGCTTCCCACCCGATCCGGCGCCGTTCCGTCGGGCCTGACGGAGGCGGCCGGTAAGGTGTGCACTTTGTTGACCCGACCCCGACGAGGCTGACGAGTCGCGGGCCTCCAGCCGTCTGATATATGCGCCCTCAATTCGGCTTGCCGAGCACGGAGGTGAAGGGCACTACGAAGAGCTCATCGCCGCTGTCGTCGCTGACATGCAGGACCCAGTCACGCCAATCCTCGAGACTTCGCTCGCGGGTTAAGGATTGGACGACACGGGTTGCGTGATCGCGTGCCTCAGCAAGATCGTCCACCACAGCGCCGCGGCGATCGACGAAAACCGTCTTCGTGTTCGAACAGTGAAAATATACCTGAGTCATGGTCAACCTCCTTCAAATGTGACGGTTCGCTGCGATACCTCAGCGCGTTGGTGGCCTCGACGGCGGGATACGACCGACGGAATCGATGATGTCTCGCGGAGTTGGACGTCAGCGACTGCGACTCTCATTTCCGTGGGTAGAATCATCCAAAAATATCCGCGATTCCGCATAAGCACCCGCGGAGTTCGACACTTGCATGCCGGTGCTCTGCCGCGCCTCTTCGATAAGCTCTTGGCGCGGAGCTCCCCAGAGCAGGGCAATCCCAACGACGGCGGAAAGAATTGACGCAGCGAACACGGCAATCTTGGCGGCTGAGAAGTCAGTGGCGCTTGGAAACGCTTGCCCGGCGATGAACAGCGACATCGTGAAGCCGATCCCAGCCAGGGATCCCGCCCCGGCCAACTGCCGCCACGTGTACTCCGCCGGCTTCACGGCTATGTCGGCGCGCACGGCCGCAGCGGCCGCGAGGAAGATGCCGACCGGCTTTCCTATGGTGAGGCCCGCAATGATCGCGGCCATGAGCCAGTTATGCCCAACGAAGACGCCGGGGTTGATTGCCACACTCGCATTCGCCAGTGCGAAGATCGGGAGCACTGCGTAGCTCGACCGCGCGCCGGCGTGTCGCAGCAGCCGGTCGGCGGGGGATTCAAGTCGGTCGTAGATCGCTTCGAGCGCGTGCAGCGCCGGGGTGGAGGGGCCGTGCCTGAGAACCTCGCCCTCGTGTTGGGCCTCGGAGGCAATGATCGTGCTGGCCTGCGTGGTCAGGGTAGCCAGGTTGGCAGGCGGGCGCGTCGGAACGAATAGCGCCAGTACCACGCCAGCCACCGTCGCGTGGAGGCCGCCCGCGTAGACGAACGCCCACAACGCGACGCCTAAGAGAGCATAAGGCGAGAGAAGGTAGACTTTCGACCGGCTCAGCAGCGCCAGCGCGAGGACCACGGCCGCGGCCGCGGCCAAGTAGCCCAGTTGGATATCGCCGGAGTAGAACACGGCGACGACGACGATCGCACCGATGTCGTCAACGATGGCCGCCGCGGTAAGGAAGATCCGCAGCCCAACAGGAACGCGGGCGCCCATCACGGCGATCAAGGCAATCGCGAACGCAGTGTCGGTCGCCATCGGAATGCCCCACCCGTGCGACCACGGCCCCGCAGGGATGACCAGCGCATAGAGAAGCGCCGGCACGACCATCCCGCCGAGCGCGGCGGCGATCGGAAGCGCCGCGGAGCGGCGGCTTGCGAGGTGGCCAACTGTCATCTCACGCTTCACTTCCAACCCCACGACGAGGAAGAACACCGTCAGCAGGCCGTCGTTGACCCAACGGAGGATGGGCATCTGAAAGGCCGCCTCACCCAAGCTCACGCCCAACTCCTGGCGCCAGAGCGCCTCGAATGCCGGCCGGATCGGCGAGTTCGTCAAGACGATGGCCGTCAAGGTCGCGAGAACTAGCAAAATGCCGGCGGACGGGCCCCAGCTCGCGAACTCCAGGGCTGCCGTACGGACGCGGTGGCCAAGCGTGCCAAGCATCGCGTCGACGAGAGAGCTCTCGTCCCAGGGTCCGTCATAGCGTCGACGGTTGATGTAGAAGGTTGGCGTGATTCTCACCCCGCTTGCGCGTGCGCTTGCGACGTCCGCCTCCACCCTCGCCCTCGCGCGCCGTAAGGCGTCGCTGTTGCCAAGCGAGAAATCGGCGCTCACACCGAGGTCCGCGGCCACCGCGACGAGGTCGTCCTCTGTGAGCTGCATCGACCTCGTCATCAGCTTGATGTGCGCGGACCAGAACGCCTCGGGCGTCTGAGCATGCTCAGCGAGCTCGGCGGCCCGAAAGGAAATGCTGTTGTCCGCGAGCGGCTTGTGGCGGAAGGCATAGCAGACGCGGTTGCCAAGTTGGTCGCGTGCTTGCGCGATGCGCTCGTTGGCAGCCCTGCAGTGCGGACAGGCGTAGCTGCCGTACTCGACGAGCGAGATCTCAGCATCCACGGCGCCGAGCACGTGGTCCGTCTCTTGGTCGACCGGACGGTCGAGACGGCGCGGGGGGATCATGAGCTGCATCACTGAACGGTCGGGTGTTCGCGCCGGCTACGACGTCGGCGCAGCTGTCGCCGGTTTGATGACGTGGAATACACCGCCGTCAGGTGACGGCGTGTAGGCTATTTTCGTGCCGACGATGCTGCTGGGGAGCCCAGCCGCGTGTACGCGCGGGAGGAAGAGGCGCACCAAGGTGCCTAATCCCTGCTTGCTCTCTATACTGATCGCGCCGCCGCGGCCTTCGGCGAAGCGCTGGACCTGGGGGAGCCCGAGACCGGTGCCGCTGTCCATGGGTTTTGTGGAGAAATACGGGGTGAATGCCTGCGAAAGGACCTCCTCAGGCATGCCCTCCCCGTCGTCGGCGACGATGATCTCAACGAATGCCGCGGCCCCACCGGAGGAAGGTTCGACGTTCCGCGCCGCGACGGTGATCACGCCGAGGTCCGGCATGGCATCGGCCGAGTTTCGACAGAGATTCAGCAGCGCAAAGTACAGTTCTTCCGGATCAGCGTTGAAGTTCCATAAATCAGAGGCAATCTCGGTGCGCACCGTGATATCCGAACGCAACGCCCGGTCAAGCGTGCCCGCTATTGCTGTGAGGCGACTGCCTGAGACGAACTCATCGGTCGACTTGGGGCGCGGTCGCGCAGCGTCGAGGAGCTGCCGGGAAAGCAACGCGCCTCTCGTGATCGCCTCCTGCATTTTGTCGGCGGTGGCCTTTCGGTGCGCGGCTTCGCTCTGGCACTCCAGCAGCTGCAGTCCGCTCCCGATAACGGCGAGAAGGTTATTGATGTCGTGGAGGAACTGCTTCAGGTCCGCTGCCCTCACCCCTGCCCGCTCGCCGGCCGCGACCGCCCCTCCGGTGTCGGGCCGCGGACTGGTGCGGCACAAAATTCCCGAGATCTTGCCGTCGGACCCGACGAGCGGGATCTCAACGTACCTGGACGCGATGAGGCCGCTACCGTCATTGCGTGCGCCCCGCACGCTTGCGTTGCTCGCACGCTGCACTCCAAGCGCAAGCCCGGCGCGGTCCCTGAGCACGACGACATCCTCCAGCGGCGGGCTTTCGACCGCGCCGGGGAATGAAACGCCGGTTGTCTCTTTGATCTGCATGTCGGACCTCCTGGCTTGCGACTGTTCAACGGAAGGCCGATTTCGGCTCTTACCCGAGGGCCGGCGACCATGGGTCGAAGATTGAGTCCATGTCGGTCAAAAGGAAAATCACCTCTTGCCATGGAGTCGATAGCCGACCGTTATCGGCTCGAGAGAGACGCTTGGCGCCACCGCGGGCGCGCAGCGCTGCCCTCTGCACCGCCTCGCCCGACCAGAACTCTCGGCCACCGAAAAGGTGTTCCACGTGCCTATCTGGATAAGCCTAAAGCGGTTATCGAGACGATCATAGCTTTACCGGTCCATTCCATGGCAATGACATTGGTGCCGCGAGCGCGGTCGTGAGGCCGAAGCGCCGCCGTACACCCGCCGCAATTAGAATTGGGAGTATAGCCATGCGCAAGCATCGCAGGACAGCCTGCCCTTGAACTCGAGCCCTACTGGATCGAAGCTCGGGGAAAGGAACGTTCGCCCCTCACGAGGAACTCGCCGCGCGCCACAGGCTTCTCTCTTCTTTCGCTGTTGGTGCAGTGGCTACCACTCGCACCGATTTCCAATTCTCCAGGGATTGGCTCACGATCCCCGCAAATGAGGACCTCGGAAACGCCGCAGTCCAGACTGCATCGAGGGGGCCTACGTCAATGCGCGCGACAAGTTGCCCTTCGACCAGTAGCGCTACGGCCCCGGACCCGTTGCCCACGAGGGCCATTCGTCGCGGGGAGTCCTTACCACCACCATGGCCCACTACCGCACCGGTGGCACACCGCGATTCGTTGTCATCGGACGCAGATCACTCCTTCGCGGAGCGTTAAGGCTAGCGGAGCGTTGTCCTCCAGCGTAGGCTTCCAATTCTCTCTGAAGGAGCCGAGCCTGCCGACAGCCGCAACAAATCTTGGTGAACTCAATCCCGAGCAGCGCCGTGGAGCAAAGCCAACACGCTAGCTCGTCGTGTCGCACACCTTATTGTCAACGGCGCGGATCCGAGCCGAAGACTCCCAATGACCTTCTCGCGACAAGCGGCTACAGAGATGGCCGACCAAGTTCACGTCTTGTCGGTTAGCTCGGGAAGCAATCCATCGCTCTTGAGCGTAGCGATAGTCGGAACTGTCCACGCCATCCCCTGTCTTTTGCGAGAATGTGACGAGCGGATACCGTTCGATCCCACCTTCACCATCTATGACCGAAAGACTCGGCCGACCCGATGAATTTGGTCCGGCTGAGCAGCGATTTTCCACCACTGAGTGCCAATGGCACTTGCCTCGCCATGAACTCACGTTCCGTGAACGCGGAAACGTCACGGAGGGGACCCTGGACCGGTTCTCTCCTTGCTCCGCCAGTAGAACCAGTGAGCTGAAGCAACCGCTCGCAGCCTACGCGGAGGCAAAGCAGGCGCAGAACGCGAACTTAGGACTGGCAGAAGGGAATATCGACGTAAATTTCAGTGCTCTTCGCTCTTGAGCTCACCGACATGATTCTGGGTGTAAAGCTCGATCCCGATCCGGTTGATCAAATCAAGCTGCGTCTCGAGGAAATCGATGTGGTGTTCCTCGTCCGTCATCAGGTTCTCGAACAAGTCGCGGGTGACATAATCCTTCACGGAATGACAATGCGTCGCCGCCTCTTGGTACAGCGCACGCGCGCTCATCTCGGCGGCGAGATCGCACTCGATGATTTCGTTGACGTTCTGGCCGATCCGCAAGGGATCGAGTATCTGCATGTTGGGAAAGCCCTCTAGGAATATTACACGGTCGGTGATGCGATCGGCGTGCTGCATCTCCTCGATTGATTCCTTGCGCCAGACCTTGGCCATCGCCGAGAGGCCCCAATTGGCCAGCAGCCGGTAGTGCAGCCAGTACTGGTTGATGGCAGTGAGCTCGTGACGCAATCCCTTGTTCAGATACTCGATGACTTTGGGGTCGCCCTGCATGATGAACTCCAACAGTTGAGGCGGGTCTGGAGCCTAGGAGTTTAGAATGCTTCTGGCAAAAAACAAGCAAGCAGGCATTCCAAGCGCGAACCGAGCGGCAAATCCACCGAAGTCAGGGCGCTGCGGACGCGACTTTGGGCTCATCCCCCGCGTCATCCATGATCTGGCTATGCGGGCAGCCGGCCTGACAGGCTAGCGCACATTCCCTGTATGCCTCGTTGATGATCGTCTTGATGGTGCGGGCGCAGCGGCCGCATTCAGCGCTACAACCAAGGCAGTCATAGATCTGCTTGGCATTGCGCGGCGCGTCATCGGCCGTGTTGACGGCGTGGCGAACATCGTGGTCGCTTAGGACATTGCAGGAGCAGACGATCATGAAGCGCAAGAGACCTCCGGTGATGCGGCGTCGTCGATACGGGACGGCGTCGGAGCGCGTTGAAGGTCCCAAACAACGCGGAGATGAGTGAATGGTGCACTCCAGGAAAAGTGAGCCCTTTGATCCTTAGATCTCAGCAGAACTCTGTTTGATGACTCGCGGCGGCGGCCAGCTGCGGAGCTGACAGAGCACACGGCAGCGCGCCGTTGCGTATCGGCGAAAGGTTAATGTTGTCGGTCAGCGTAGACGACACAGCTGGAATCTGTTGGCCCTGGGTAGCAGCCACCACGGCGTTTCGCGTGTTGTTGAAGACCTCCTCGATTCCTTTCGAAGACCCGATGCGCTCAAGAAGAGCGGTCATCAGCTGGCTATGTAGTTCGTCCATGTCTTCGACGACTTGGCCAGGCGCCGCTGAGCTCAGGATGAGCGCGTTTTCACTCGTTTGGAAAGGCGCAAGTCCGTGTGAGTAATTCCTGAAGCGTCGCTCGTAGGGGTTGCGCCGCGAGGCCTCAATCACTACGAGCCGTACGCGTGCTCCGGAAGTCTTGAGTTGCGAAAGCAGGCGGTCAATACTTACGCCTTGTCGGCGGACATCTTCTTCAGTCCAGATCTTCGCATCGACCGGAATCAGATAATTCTGTCCGTCAGATTGGACACCGTAACCTCCGAAATACACTAAAACAATTGAGTTCAAATGTACTTTTGCCGTTAGACGGTCAATTGCGCGGGTAATGTCGGGACGCGCCGCATTGTCAACGGCGTCGACCAGAAAACCGTCGTTGCGAAGAGCATTTGTCAAACCTTCCGCATCGCGTGTCATTTGAGAAAGAGGAGAGTCGGCATCGGGATAGGTTGAATTGCCAATCACTAGAGCTAGCCGATTAGTACCGAAGGGGGCAGACTCACCCGACCCAATGGGCGCGCTCATAGACCGAGGCGTCTCCAACCGCATTGTCCTGTCGAGGCCGGTTGAGAACAAGCCGAGCAGGACTGCGATGCCGACTAGTATTCTGGGAAATGTCATTGCATTACGGTCTCCAGTTCACCGAGGAAATGCTCCTTTGCGTAAGACTTGGCGTTAACAGCATTCGCGCACTCGCACCCCGTCGCGTGCCCCGTCGCGTCCTTCAATTGCGGCGCGCGGTCCAGTAGCCCGAGCATCGTGCCATTCCTGAGTGGCCGCTCCAGGTCCCCCGACCGGACGTTGCGAACAATTTGCCCGCACCGGCGGCAACTTTGTCTTGGACCGTTACCGAAGCGCGAACCGCGCCGGACCTTGCGACGTAACCTTGAAATTTTACGAGATTGGGATGCGTGACAATTCCGTTGGTCACATCGACAGTAAAGCTGTAACTGGAATCGCAGGTTCCCCTTTGCGTCACGAAGACGAGGTCCCAAGAGCCGTCGTAGGCCGAGCGCCCATATGCTGCCGGTGCAAATGCAATGAAACAGCTTGTGGCTGTGATCATAAGCGAACGTTTTGTCATGATAGTTCTCCTATCTAGTTAGCAAGAGTTTGGCTCGATCGTCCAGTAGTGGCGGGCATTCGCCCGGAACCGGTACGGTCTCGGATCAAAGCCATTGGGACGCTGGCGTGGAGAGCGCTTTTCAGCTACCACGCCATGCGTACCCAGCCATTTAGGGCCAGGCTCAAGCATATAATGACGTTCGGTCCGAAAGGGGTCACAGGCGGTCTCGAGGAGCTTGCTGCATCTGCTTTTGATACTCACCACGCATTGGCGAAGCGGCGCTATGTATGACTGAACCGCCGAGCATGCTGACTTCGATGCGACTTCTTGCCGTTTGCCGCACCTACGACGCGGACCGCCTTTGGATCGCCAACGGCACTTGCGATCATCGCGTATCAGCGTGTCTTGGCGAAGTGAAGCACTAGCAGTGCCTTCCAGATGCCCTTCTGGAATGCGGAGCCGACGAGTTCGAGGCTCGATGTGGAAGGACCTCCGTGTGACCGCCGAGAAATGGCTGAGCTGGTCCTCCGCGCGCTCAAGGATCGGGTGGTCAACAGCCTCCAAGAGTTCGCCAAGGCGCACGCGCTTTAGATCGAAGTGTTCCAAGGCCACTGCTAAGGTTTTGTGGCTCATGAGTTTGAGGGGGTCCCCCGGTGCTTCAACAGCTTTATAGAAAAACGTCACGTCGACCTCCGCTAGACTGACCGCGCCGTGTCAGCGTTGCGGCTTTTCGGACGGGCCGTTGCTGTTTCGTACGCACGCGGTAGTCCTTCAAGCTTTGGGTATATTGAGAAGACGACTTCGAAGGCGTGAAGTGCACTTCAGGCTTTGGCGGGCGCACGATGTTTCCATGAAACTCGGTCATTCCGTTTCGCTGTCGAGCTTGTCGAAGCATGCGAATAGCGGCTCGCTGGAAACGTCGATGTAGAGACCAGACTTCCTGTTGTCCCAGTATTCGTTGGAGAAGGGAACGCTCGGTCCCATCAGTCTGCGTCTCGCGATACTGCTCGGAGTCAACTTCGAGACCGCTTCGGCGGTTTTCCTGTAGGTCGGCATCCGCCGTACTCCGTGGTGTGCTACATTGAAGATATGTATCGGGTCGTCGACCGTCCAATCACCTCCAGCTATCGAAACGATGCCATAAGTTTGCGCGAGCGGTCGCCGGCGGCGACAGCGTCTGCTTCAATCCCGGCTGAGGTCGGGTTAGGCTCTTTGCGTCCTGCGAAGTACCGGCCGAGAAGGTTGTCGCGTTTGTTCTCGGGCATGTCCCCCGGTCTCACCGCGGGTTTAGGAAAGGCTGCGCGGTTTCGTGCGACGTCTGCGCACCGCCCGCGCAGCGAGCGCGGGGGTCAATTCGCCCCCTGATGCTCTGAAGGATCATTCCGAGCCCGGTGCCAGAGCCATCAAAGCGGTGACCGAGGCGAGCGCCGCCGCGGTCCATATCACGTGCCGGCATGCCTGAACAACAGTAACGGATGCAAAGGGCTGACGCGCAGTACAGGATCGGCAATGGCGGGGCCGACGACGGTGCCGCCGTCATGTTGATGGACTAGCCCAACCGCCGGCGTCTCGAGATCTAAAGCGCTCGCGGAATTGAGAGAGTTGAAACACGACGCCGATCTGGCGCGGCGCGTCGCGTCACTTGGCAACAGCGAAGGTTGGTCACGGGGTGTTGCTGCGGCTTAAAGTGCCCGCAGCACATCACCCCGCTTGCGCGAGCTCGAGCAAGCGCTCGATCCGGTCAGGTACTGCATCTTAGACTGGAAGGCGAGATGGGGGCGTTCAGAGCCGCCGGTTCCACCCCGGTCAGCGCGGCGAGCAGCTGAGCACGAAGTCTGGGACTGCGAGATCAGTGCCCGATCGGCGCTCGGCCGATGACCTGCCGTTATGGACTGCATGATCAACAAGCATGAGCGCCGCGGTGCGACGCGTCCTAGTCTTCGAGGCAGTCCGGTCGCTACCGGTAGCTGAAACGTCGGCGTTGGTTGCTTCGTCACCAACCGAATAATCGTTGGCGGTCTAATGGAGGATCAAATGCCACGCATTTCCATTCCGAAACGCGAGGACGCTCCGGTGGGCTCCAAGCCGATCCTCGACAACGTCGAAAAGATGCTGGGCTTCGTGCCCAACCTGCACCGCCTCATGTCGATCAGCCCGAACGTGCTCTCCGGCTGGGCTACCCTGATGGCATCACTTGCGAAGACGCTGGACATCAAGACGAGAGACGGAATCGCGCTGGCGGTGTCTGAGGCGGACGGGTGCGACTACTGCCTGGCCGCGCACAGCTTTATGGCGGGCAATCTAGCCAAAATCCCAGCGGACGAAATCGAGTTGAACAGGGAGGGCCGCTCAACCGATCCCAAGCGCCAGGCTGCGGTCGCCTTCGCGAAAGCGCTCATCGAGACGCGCGGCAAAGTTTCCGACGCCCAGTTTACGGCCGTCAGGGATGCGGGGTGGACAGACGCCAACATCGTCGAGATGATCGCGCTGACTGCTCAGTTCTTGTTGACGAACTTCATCAACAATGCGGTGCAGACCCCGATCGATTTTCCCGAGGTCAGTCCCGCGAAGGCGACCTAATGCGAGTTGCCCTCCTTTACGGAGGAGAGGACTGGAGAAACCAATGTCTCGACACTCCTGTCGCCTTGGTGTTAAACGAGTGTACGAGCTGCCCGAGGGCTCGGACGGCACGAGGGTGCTCGTCGATCGCATTTGGCCGCGCGGACTCACGAAGGAGCATGCCAGCGTGGACGTGTGGCTGAAGGACATCGCTCCGAGCGGCGGCCTCAGGACCTGGTTTGGTCATGACCGGAACCGGTGGCGCGAGTTTCACAAGCGATACTTCGAGGAGCTCCGCGCCAATCGCGCCGCAGTCGAGCACCTGACAAATCTTGCATTGACGGGCAAAGTCACGCTGCTCTTCGGCGCGCACGATACCAAGCGCAACAACGCCGTAGTGCTCGCGGACTATCTCGCGGCCCGCTAATCGGGAGCGATGTACGGAATCGGAAGCTCGCTCAAGTCGTCATAGCTTGCCGCCGGCCCGATGCCGACGTTATCGTTAGCGCGGATGTCGGCGCAAGGCCCAGCGTCCGCCGGCGAAACACATGTTCGCAGCCTGCATCAGTTGTGCGCGGCCTCGTCGCCAAGCGTTCCTTCGAGCTTGATGGAGCGCTCGAAGCAGTCGCAGCCGCGATTCCCGACATGGTGGTACGACGCGGCTACTGCGACGTCGGATAGCGGCATTTTCCGCCTTCGCGCCTGCAGCCGTGTGGTCATCGCCGAGCATGCGGCGAGCGAAGCACCTAGCAACTCGTCGGGGCCGCCCCCCCGGTGCCGCCCCTGCTGTCGGGCCCGCGATTGAGAACACCGATGCGCCGGCAGGCCGTTAAGCGTGCCAGCGTCGTCAGGTCTCCGGCCACCTCAGGCTGTGGCGGAGAGGTCCATCATCGTTCGAATTCGTCATCGTGCTTTCCTTTCAGAGTTTGACTTGGGTCTTAGCTGGCGAGCCAGAGCAGGTCAGTGCACGATCGGTTTACACGGACCGTTCCGCGCGCCTCCGGCTCACGCTCGCTGACGACGAGAGCACGTTAGCCCTGATCACCACTGGACGACAGAAGGACGCTTCGAGAGAGTGCCCAATCCAGCGCAACGAGGCCGCTATGATGTTCGAGCGGAACACGATGAGGAGCCAGACGAGCGACGCGTTAGCAGAACCCGGATTTCAGCGATGCCTCGGCCTACCCGTCCTCATTTCGGCGGGTCTCCTTGATCGTGTTCGCCGCTGTCACCTCGCGAGAGCGACGCTGGCTGCTCCGCGGCTCGCGACTTCGCCGACGCACGGTCTAATTCGTAGCAGGGCGGCCTTCACGACGGAGCGGTCTCAGGCGTAGAGGGTCTTACCGCCCTGGGCCTCTGCATAGTACTGAGGTGCCTCGCGACGGTCGTATTTGCCGTAATCGCGTACGATCCGCACTGTCCGAACCCGTGCCGTCTCATTCGGCGCGTAAGCGTCCTCGTAGGCCCGCGCTGCACCGGCGTCCTTCCAGATTATGAGCAGAATCAGGTCGCCGGGCGTAAGTACGGCCTCGAAGATGTCCCAGGACGTGGTGTCGGGAGCCCACGGGTTCAGGCCGAGCCACTCGGCGCAATCGTACGGGTTGTCGGTTTGCTTCCACTCCCCGGGGCGAGTCGCGTTGATAAGCGTCACCGTCGTTCCCACCCCGACTTCGGTCTCATCGAGCCTTTGCTCAGTGACTGCGTACCCCGTCGGCACCTGATTGTCGGCAGTGATCTGGCCGACGCGCAGGTGATAGTCCGCTAGGATTTCCTCGCGCCCCTTCTGCTGAACCTCATGATGACGCCGGCGGGAGCGCCAGCGGACAAGCGACTTCTCGTCCCGCCAGTTTGAAAGCGAAAGGATCCAGCCCTCGCGAATCAGGCTCTTGTATCGGATATTGTCGACGAAGCCATCGACCTGCTCCAGCTCGGGGTGCAGCCTCTTGGCGTTGTCGAAATAGTCATCCAGGCTCTCTTTGTTGGGGAGCATCTCAAAAATCACTGAAAACATACTCGTACCTCGCTCCTAGAGTGCTGCGACGCAGTCGATTTTCGACGTAGAATTGCCCGGTCGATCGAGGATCTAAGCACGGCAGTGTAGCCGTTGGCCCCATCAGCCGCACGGAAACATGCTGTCCCTTGGTGGAGCCGGACGTTTCGGATACGGATGCGAAAGAAGCTCTTCATAGCGGCGTCCTCCGGGATCTCGACCATCGCGCAGCTCTGCCATCGCCCGGGTTGCGAGAACCGCTTCAGTCATTCGCGTATGGCTGCTCTCTGCGGGCGAGAGCCGCGTAAGCCCGCTAAGCGGCCGTGCGCCGGATGAGCAAGGTACCATTATGCAATTCCGCGCGGCGAATGAAAAATGACATCACGCCATGAAGTCGATAGTCGCTGGTTATGACCGCCCTCCGCCTTCCGCATCGGACTCGCGTGCACCGGACGCCGGCTCCTCCAACAGCACGGTCAGCATCCTGACTGCCTCCGTTAGCTTGAGGATTTCACGCTCGCGCGGTTGGTCGATCTTCTCATGCAACAACTCTATCTCGAGCTCCGCCTTCACGTTGATCCGGTACTCGTTCTCCGCCGCCTCGCGATCGATGTCCTGCTGCCGGTTGTGGCTCATCATGATGACGGGCGCGGCGTAGGCCGCCTGGCACGAAAGCGCGAGATTGAGAAGAGTGAGCGGGTAAGGATCCGAGCGCCTGATCGCGCCCACCAGGTTGGCCGATGCCCAGATGCACAGGATAACGCTCTGGACGATGATAAAGGTCCACGGTCCCATGACCGCGGCGACCGCGTCCGCTATCCGTTGCCCTGGAGTCAGGAGCGCAACCGTCGGTGGGTTCATCCATATCCTGAAGCCGACGTGAGCGGCGCGTTCGTCTGAGGTCGACGAGCAGGGTTTGCTCGGCCGGCTCCATGCCTCCGAGACGTCCCGCCTTGTCTTCCACGCAGCTAGCACACCTTCCGCTCGACCGCGAGGTCGACGCGGCCAGGCAACTGCCACGCTCTGATCGCGTTTGGTGAGCCGTGGAGCTTCGTGGCGGTCTCCGCGAGGGCGCTCCCCGGTACCTGGCGCCGACAGCCGACGTCCTCCCCGAGCGAGACGATCAGCTCGGATGCAGAGGCAACAGGCCGCACTCCCAACCGGCACTGGAGAAGTTTGCCGGCGTGCCCCGCGTCGAGCGAACAGTGTGAGTGACGAGAGTCGATCGTTTATCTCTCGAGGCGCTCGTGGCGAGCTACACGAAATCAGAAGCGAGCGCGAAGGCCGTCAGGATCACGATGGAGCGCGGCGGTGACCGCCACTTCACCGCAGACGGGAGCGATCCTAAGTCGCCGTGCCCGGCTGAAGCGAAAAACGTCAACTGCGGTCTCGAGTGCAGCTTTCCATGCGTTTCAACTCTCCTCGGCGGGTCGATGCTCTCCGCTCCCTGGGGAGATGCCCGAGAACAAACTCGCCTGGCTGGTATTTCGCAGGACGCAAAGAGCCTCACCCGACCTCGGCCGGTAAAGGGTTGAAGCTGACGACGTCGCCGCCGGCGACCGCTCGCGCGAACGGGCTGGATTCGCTTTCCGTAAAGACTTCCGCCCGGTGACGCCGTACCGCAGTCCCTGGTACACGCCTTCGCCGTAGCCCGATTCAAAGTCCTGTTGCAGCAGTCTCGGACCCGCCTCCTAGGACCTTGCAGATTGAAACACCTCCAATGTCGATCCTCATGGCATCGTTTCGATAGCCGGAGGTGATTGGACGGACGACGACCCGGTACATATCTTCAATGTAGCACACCACGGAGTACGGCGAATGCCGACCTACAGGAACAACCCCGAAGCGGTCTCGAAGTTGACTGCCGAGCAGTATCGCGAGACGCAGACTGATCGGATCGAGCGCTCCCTTCTGGAACAAATCCTGGGACAACAGGTAGTCTGGTCTCTGCGTCGACGTTTCCAGCGAGCCGCTCTTCGCATGCTTCGACGAGCTCGACAGCGAAACGGGATGACCGAGATTCACGGAAAGCGCGAGCGCCCGCCAAAGCCCGAAGTGAACTTCACGCCCTTGAAGTCGTCTTGTGCCCATTGCGTACGCCGTTTCTTGGTCGACGCGAAAGCGGAATGCAAGCAGCGGTCCTGACTTCACTCTACCAGAACGTCGGCTTTTTCCGCTCGCTTCTGCACTATCCCGGTGAGTCGTTCTTGAGTATGGCCGAGTGATTGGATGGTTGACACACCCAAGACTGACTCCACCCCGACGGCCCCAATCCAAAGGAGCCGGTTTTGGGAACCCCGGATGAAGGGGACCGTAGTGTCGAGTGTTACCCCCGAAGAGAACTGCGGTCCTCTCATTTCGGCTTGTTACCTGATCGTCAGGTGCGTGCTCGCGAGCGCCCTAATGTTGACGATGAACCTGCCATCTTCCAACGGCCATGATGCAATGCACTCGGAGCTGAACCCGTGGTTTGCGAAGCTCCGTAGTAAGTCTGGCCCCTGCTGTGATGGCTCCGACGCCCTACATCTGCGGGATGTCGAATGGACCACTCAAAACAAGAAGGAAAGCCATTACAGGGTTATGGTGCCCAAGACCGCCGACCTCTACAGATCCGCCTCCAACGGTCAGGACATGAAGAAGGGCGATACCGAGTGGGTTGATGTTCCCGACGATGCCCTCATTACCGAGCCGAACTTGGACCATAGCACGTTGGTATGGGTGTGGTACAGCTCCGGTTTTCAGATGACCGACCAACCGCACATTCGCTGCTTCATGCCGGGAGCGCTGACATGACCGGCGATGTTCATGATTGCGCCGCGCTCGAAATGAAACGCGGCATCTCGAGGCCGCAAGTGTCCTCGAGAGCGGTGACAGCTCGCAGGCATACACGGAGACAGAGGTCCGCTCCAAGCACGGAGACAGCCACCTCGGCCATGTTTTACCTGACGGGGGCCTTGCCAAAAGGAAGGCTGAGATACTGCGTCAACTCGGCCCCCCTTCGCGTAATCCACCGCGACCAATTGGGGTGTGAGCGATCCGGCAAGTACGTGAGGTTCTTTGCAAAGCAGGAGGCCTGAAAATGGCAGGGACTACAGAACGCGCGATCCTGGCAGGCGGTTGCTTCTGGGGGATACAGCAGCTGGTGCGGCGCCTGCCCGGTGTGATCTCAACGCGGGTCGGCTACTCCGGCGGCGACGTCGAGAATGCCACGTACCGCCACCACGGCACACACGCGGAAGCGATCGAGATCAGGTTCGATTCGAGTCAGACTAGCTTCCGCGACCTGCTTGAGTTCTTCTTCCAGATCCACGATCCGACGACTCTCAACCGGCAGGGAAACGACCAGGGTGCAAGCTACAGGTCGGCGATTTTCTACATAAACGAGGATCAGCACCGCGTTGCACAGGAGACCATCGCCGACGTCGAGGCCTCAGGGCTGTGGCCGGGCAAAGTGGTGACCGAGCTTTCGCCCGCTGGCGATTTCTGGGAGGCGGAGCCAGAGCACCAGGATTACCTGGAACGCTATCCGAACGGCTACACTTGCCATCGTGTTCGTCCACAATGGAAGCTGCCGCGCAAGAACGCCGCCTGACGGGCGATTGCGTTGTCGGTGGCATGCGGCGCGCGCGCAGCCCCGCGGCGGGTGTGTCGTAAGCGTTTGCAAAGTGCTCTCGCCGCTCCCGCGAGGTCGCTCAGAACGCGACAAGGTGGTGAGGTTTGGACGGCCGGGGAAGGCCTCAGATTCTCGGCCCTGGATCACTCCATGACATTTGGCGTGCGCGAGTCTATGCGCGTTGAATGGCCGATTTGAATTCATCGTGAGGACTTGCAACTGCCTTTGCGGATCCGTTCCAATCGGCGCTCGTGCTCAGGTGGCCTTGAGCGGTTCTAGCGATAGTCCGGCACACGAACGAGTAGGACGGAGAACCGATTTCCGTCGCGGGCGCAACGGACGCAGTCGATGACCGATGCGGGCTCTGCGAAACTGGCACCTCACATACGCGACCTGCTTTTTGTGGCGATTGCTCTCGCTGATCTGACGGACTACGGCCATTCGATGAGCGGTTCACATTCCTGTTCAATGCCTAGTACGAGACACTGAGGCGCGGCTGCAGCGTCCTCGGCGCGGCATGATCACGCGGGCCGGCAATGGACGAAGTCTAAGCGCGCGCATGTCGACCCGAGCGTCGCTAACTTGGTTGCTCCCGGGCCGGGGAGGTCGCTGAGCTGATCGAGCTCGGATGTAACATGAGCAGCCTAAGGGCTGGTCGGGCCGCGTAAGTGGCAGACCCCGAACGGCCAGCACGGGACGATGACGCTGAAGTCTCAACTGGTCGATCCGACCCGTCCGTCGTGCACGTCAGCTACTTCGAGGCTCATGCGCTTGCCAGGTGCTGTGGAAATCGGCTGCGGAGCCAGAGCGCAAAGGGTCGAGATGGACGGCACCCTAGCCCAAATCCGCGTCCCTACCGAAAGCTGGGATGCAGCAGATGTTCGACGACGTCTGAGAGTGGATGCCCGTTCTCGCTTTACACGCGCCTCGGCGTGGTTGGTGAGTAAAATTAGGCTTTTTTGCGGGGCCGCTCTTGCGTGACGGCGCGGGGCCATGGCCGCGCGTAATGCACAGAAAAGCGCGAGACGGCAACAAGGAAGCGAACACGATGCTGAAGCGGCTTTTGGCTGACGCCATGTTGACAATGCGGCACTGAAGGATCTCCTGGGAGGAAATGGTGACACTCGCGGGGAAGTGGAAAGCTGTCGCTCATCTGGTGGATGCTCACGGGATGAACGAACGGCGGGCGTGTAAAGCGGCTGCTGCCGCATGACCAAGAGATATCAGACAACCCAGGCTGACGCTGCTAACCGCCGCCAGCGCCTAAGGGCGATTGCTCACGAACGCCGCCTGCACTCGCAGCTCGGATGGAGAACCCGTCCGAGTTCGCCATGACCTGCCGCCCGCGCCAGGATCTGGCGCTGCGCTACCCGAAAGGCTCCGCGCCAGCTCCCGTCGCTCGCACCGCCCAACCGGGCAAATCCGCCGGCAAGAGCGAACTCAAAACTGAAAAAACTTGGGGGCAACGTCAAGGGCAGAGCGGCGACGCGAGACGCGCCGCTGCCGCAGGGAAGCGGCAGTTATGTGGGCAAGAGGTTATTCATCGGTGAAGCCTACGACCGGACAATTCACCAAATTCCCCGTCGTCTTCACGGGCCCGCCCGCAGGACTCACCAGCAAACCTGACGCACTTTTTGCTTCGAGATCGTCGCCGTCAGTGATCAGTTTCCGTTGATCCTTCGAGATAGCCTCCTGGGTCCATTCGGCGAGTCGTACGTCCCACATCGGAGAGTATCCGGCGCTGATCTCCTTGAAGTGCGCGAGGATGTCGAGCGAGGGGCCCTCTCCGTTGATGGCACTGTCGAGCCCCTGGCGGTTCGGATCGTTCTCACCCATCTTGCCGTTCACAATCGTATAGATCACCTCAATCGCGCCGCTCTGAAGAATATCGCTTTCCGCAGGCGCGAAGGTGGACGACTCGAGGGTCGCCGACTCCTCGGAGTTTGCGTCAAAACTAAGATAACGCAGGTGTTTGCCGTTTGCGAAGCCAGACCGGAGTTTCAAGTCAACGGTACCTTTGTCAGGACAGATGCTCGCCACGGAGTCCGTCACGACAGAGTAATCAGGACTGCCGTTGCAGAATGCGAGTTTCGCGGGCTCGACATTAAAAGCGATGACTGGAGCGTTGAAGACAATGTCCTTGCGATTAGCCACCCGAGCCAATGGGCTGTAGTGCACATCCCCGACAGATCCGGCTCGGGCCGTCCTAGGCGGGAAAAAATGGGGCGCCTCCCCCCCCACCAACGTTTGTGACGGTGAGAAATCGACCCGGCCCGATTTGAACGTGAAGTTACCCGACTCATCCATTTCCGCAACCCGTGTGCTCGTCAAGTCTTTTGCCTTGGCGAGACTCGGCGCCCATGTGAGCCCCATGTCTTTCGAAGTAGTGTAGTCACTTACGTCGGTAAGCACGAACCAAACAGTTTCTCCCGAGGCAAGACGGCCGCGATGGAGCGGCAGGCTCACCACCTCCCGTACAAGGTCCACTTTGCCCGACGTGAGGAATTGCTTTGTGATTTTTTTGTAGGTTACCGGACCGGCTGCTAGACTCCCTTGGGGTGCCGAAAACGACAGAAGAAAGATCATCATCGATCCACAAATGCATCTGCTGAACTTTTTACTGTGCTTCATGACCCTACCTTTTTCTGCATCCAGTCTGGTATTACCCACGCATCTAGTCTTACCCACGACATCCAAGCGGACGTGGCTAACGATCCGTCACTTCTTTAGTCCGGGATAGCCATGGACATAGATCCAGTCAGTCTCCTTGGCTGGGATGTGGCAGCCCAGGCAATCTGAGCGAAAGTTCGTTGAGGTCGTTTTCACGGGATCGCCCGCGTCGAACCAAGACCAGCCCCAGCCGTTGCCCCACAACTTATTATCGGGATGGCTGTTCTTACTGTCCTTCACCATCATGAACCAACCTTTGAGAAGTTCCTGATGGCTGACCGTTCCAGTCGTCATATCCGAAGTGGCCGCGTCGTAAACCTCCTTCACCAGGATCGAACCTTGGGGAAATGCGCCCGTTGTGCGATAGCTTGCCGCAGTTCCGGGCGAAGCGTAGACGACGTGAATTTGCTTAGCGCCTTTGTCACCTGCGACAGACCAACTCCCAAGGAATTCGTAGGTGGTTCGGTAGTTCTTCGGGATATGCATGTTGCCTGCCGCATCAACAAGTTGTTCCTGCGCAGGGGCGGGCTGGCTGGCTACGGGCTGTGAAACAAGACACCCGACCGTAACTACGATGAAGGACGCGGACGCCACGGCCGCACTTCTGAGAAATGTCATCACAGGGTTTCCTACTTTGTAATCGAAGGATTCTGGCTGGGCGGCATTTTTTTAGAAGAGTTCTGGCCAGGCGGCACCGGCACCTGGTCGAGCAACACGTAGAACTGCGTCCATACGTCATCCCGTTTCGCACTCGCAATGTGGCAATAGGCGCATTCCTCGATTGGCCGGACTTTCGCGGTGGCTGCCTTGGGTTCATGGTGGTTGAAGTTGTAGTAGCCCCAGCCGTCGGTTGCCTTATATCTCTCGCTGTCCTTGACCGTCACATCCGCGCCGTTGAAGGCGCCCGGGAAGAATCCTTTCCCAGATGGCTCAGTTCTCGAACCGTCCGGATGAGTGGCGGGCAGCATGAGCTGCAGTTCTTTCACGAAGATTGTTCCTTCGGGGAAGACACCAGTTTTCTTGTAGATATCGTAAGAACCAGGCTCGATATAGACGTTGTGAAATTCAGGGAAGTTTGCTTGAGGGGGGTTTAAGAAGTTTGGCGTCAGTGGCGAACCGACATAAACCCATTCGTGGAAGTTCTTTGGCAGAACAAGCTCTCCATCTTTGGTGTATTCAGGAAGATACCGGCCGGTGGCGTGCCAATCGTCGGGCGGTGGTAGCTGTGGTTGCTGTGCGAAGACTGCGGTTGCTATAGCGCTAGCACCGAGGACGGCAGATAGTGCTAATACTGTGCGTCTCATGATCTCTCTCCTCTGACCAGCTGTAATGTCACCGAATGCTGTAGTGGCGGCATTCGTGCGCAGGCGGTCTCATCAACTACGCACAAGTCAGATTAAACGTGCGTGCCTGTGTGCGAAAGCAACGAAAGGGCATGCAATTGATACCCGTCGGGAATGATGTCCGCTCGAGCTATCTACGTTCGGCGATAACGAGCGTTTCGCCCGCGCAACGCACGCCGAAATCATTAAATCACCGGCGTGACAATGGATTGCTTGGAGAGAATGCGGCTTGGGCAATCTAATCCGCGCGATTGTTATATCACCGCGAAGCGTACGGCCTTGTGATCCATCGTCCAAAGCACTTCGTTTCGAGTCGGCCTGGTAGCGTGGCCGGCCCGAACTGTTTCGCGCTTCCTGTTCAGCTCAAGAGCCTGCTTTTGCAAAGCATGCCTTGCATGCTCACCGCCAGTTGGCCGGCGAGCCCCACCTTGGTCTTGCTTATGCTGGCGATCCGCACCGGCCCAGCTCTTCAGTTGTGAACAGCCCTTGAGCGGCTTGGTAGCATGGTCCAAAGCGGCAGCTGATTGTTTCACCGCGCGCCGCCGCCAGAAGGATACGACACGTTGGTCGGCAGGCGCGGAGTGACTCTCTCGATCGGTCAACGCCAGCGCCTCGCTGTCGCCCGCGCGATCGTGAACGGCGGCTTCCACGCTCGACTCGGGAACGAGCGAGTTGGAGTAGGCGCTGATCGCACAACGACTGACGCACCACGATCCTGGTTGCTCATCGGCTTGCCACCATACAAAGGGCGGACCATACCGTCGTCATGGAAAGGGCCGCATCGTAGAACAGGTATGCATTCGGACCTCACGCAAGGAACGTGTCTACGCTCTGCAATTCAGCCGCTGTCACGGAGAGGACGGCAAAGCCGCCTCGCTGATAGTTGCACCAGAACGGGCGTGCGGTTTTCCGAAATGGACGCAGGCGGGCCAGTTGTAAGCTGGCTCAGGCGGCACCCGACCATAACCGGACCTCATGCAAACTATAACTAATACGAGTGCGAATGCGTGATGAGCTACGGTCGACGGACGGTCAGGAGAGATTGAGATGGACGATCTGGACGTACCAGCGAGTTGGCAAGCAAGGCATCGGCCACACGGAAACGTCAGTAGCAGACTTTTGTGTGTGGACGTAGTGCCGGGGGAAAGAGCATTGACGCCGCCCAGCGGGACGTCCGCTACGGACGATCACAATTGTGCGGCCGAAGCTTACGAGCGTCATTTCCACGGCTGTCTTGAGCGCCTGCACGGGGAGCAACGTTATCGCGTCTTCGCCGACATCGAACGGATCTCCGGCCGCTTCCCAGCCGCCAAATGGCGCCGGTCTGACGGAACTGTTAGGGAAATCACGGTTTGGTGCTCGAATGACTATCTCGGTATGGGACAGCACCCGGAAGTCGTGAGTGCACTGACCGCAGCAGCTCACCGCTGCGGCGCAGGAGCGGGTGGAACGCGCAACATCGCCGGCAATAATTCCCCCCTGGTTGATTTGGAGGGCGAGCTCGCTGATCTGCATGGCAAGGAAGCGAGCCTCGTCTTTACCTCCGGGTACGTATCGAATCAGGCCAGCATCTCGACGATCGGTAAGCTGATCCCAGGCTGCGTGGTCTTATCTGATGCAGATAACCACAATTCGATTATCGAAGGCGTCCGCCAATCAAATTGCGAAAAGCGGATTTTCCGGCACAACGATCTCGGTCACCTTGAGTCGTTGCTGCGCGAGGCAGGGGACCGCCCCAAGCTTGTCGTGTTCGAGTCCGTATACTCGATGGATGGCGATGTGGCGCCGATCGGCGCCATCTGCGACCTCGCGGACCGGTATGGCGCGATGACCTACCTCGATGAGGTTCACGCGGTTGGCCTCTATGGCGGTCACGGTGCCGGGATCAGCGAGCGTGATGGCGTGATGCACCGCGTGACCGTGATCGAGGGTACCCTCGCCAAGGGATTCGGCTGCGTTGGCGGCTATATCGCGGCGTCGCGGTCGATCTGCGACGCGGTGCGCAGCTTCGCGCCCGGATTCATCTTCACGACGGCACTCCCTCCACCAATTGCCGCTGCAGCCCGTGCGTCCGTTCGTTACCTGAAGCACTCGTCCGCCGAGCGCGAAGCACACCAACGGCAAGCCGCTGCAACGAAGCGGGCGCTCAAAGCCGCCGGGCTTCCGGTCTTCCCGACCGACACCCACATCGTGCCTGTGATTGTCGGCGATGCGGAATTGTGTAAGGCGGCAGCCGATCGTCTTCTAGAGCGCCACGCCATTTACATCCAGCCGATCAACTATCCGACCGTTCCCCGTGGGACCGAGCGTCTCCGCATCACGCCCTCGCCATGTCACGGCGATAACCACATAGCGGAACTGGCAGCTGCGCTCGCGGAAACTTGGGAGACCCTCTCTCTTGCCTGAGAGCCGTGCTTGGGAGCGCCCCCTTCGCAACCCCCTCCCCCAACGTTGTGCATCGGAGGGGCATCGGCTACCCGGCGGGCGCGGACCGCGCTGGGAAGGCCTCGCGCCTCCCACGTTGCGGCCGGGGCAGCCAAGTTGGGACGACGGACCAGCCAAAGAAGGCCGTTTGAGGAGAGACCCGCCCCGTTTCGACACGCTTTCGGTTAAAAGATGTGATGCGACCCAATCCACCCCTTCTATCACGCTGCTACGTTGCATGGGTCATCGCGTGGCAGATCTTGCTGCTTACGATCACAATAGGGCTCGCATTCTTCTAGTGGGCAGCCTCGAAGAATTGACCTTCGTCATCCTGTTGGGCGGTTCTCCCCAACGGCGCCGCCCCTCGTTCGAACATGCTGATCCAGAATCGTTCATTTCGATAAGCCCTCCAACCCGGAGTTCGAAAGCGATCCGAGCGAGACAACGGGCAACCGGAAATAAAAATGGATATCACGCAGCGGTGTCATCTCTTGATCGAGGATCTGTCCGTCGCGCGCGGCGAGCGCGTGGTGTTAGGTGGAGTGTATTTGCAACTGGGCTCGGGCCAACTTGCCGAAGTGACGGGTCCCAATGGCGTCGGCAAATCCACTCTTTTGCGCGCTATCGCCGGTTTCTTGCCATTGGGATCTGGTCGCATGTCACTGGTGGAGTCCGAAGCCATGGATTCAGCGCCCGTGGCAGAGCGCCTCCACTACGTGGGTCATCTCGACGGGCTGAAATCAGCGTTGACCGCCCGCGAAAACCTCGAGATCGGCCTGGGAATTTTGGGCCGAGGTCGGCTAACCCCGTTAGACGCGCTGGAGCGTCTGGAGTTAGCCCACGTTGTCGATCTGCCCGTTGGCTATCTCTCCGCGGGGCAGCGTCGCCGTGTCGCATTGGCCCGGCTCCTGGTTGCCGATCGCCCTCTATGGCTGCTCGACGAGCCGCTAACAGCGCTAGACCGGCACGCACGAGCCTTGCTCAAGACTATTGTCGCGGACCATCTCGGAAGCGGAGGATTGATGCTCGCCGCCACCCACGAACCACTCGGTCTGCCGGGGACAATCCAAGTCAGGCTCGGAGCCAGGTGAGTGTCTTCCCGCTGAGGCGCGGCCGGCATCCTTATAGCCAACTGTCTCAAGGTCGGGAGAGAAGAGGTCACGCCGCTTTTCTGATTTCCCCGGAACGGTCTCGACGCAATGGCGACGCCGGATGGGGGCCATGATCCGTATTCTCCTCGTCGTTTTTCTTCGCGACGTCACGCTGGCGCGTCGCATCGGCGGAGGCGGAGTTCTTGGCCTGGTCTTCTTCCTCAGTCTCGTAACTGTGGTGCCTTTCGCGATTGGACCCGACCTGCGCTTGCTGTCGCGCATCGGTCCAGCCATTCTGTGGATAGCGGCGCTCCTCGCGAGTCTATTGGGCCTTGACCGTCTGTTCCAGGCGGATCACGAGGACGGTTCGCTGGACCAGATGTTGCTGTCGCCGACGCCGCTAGAACTCATTGTTCTGGTGAAGTGCATGGCCCACTGGTTTGTTACAGGGCTACCGCTCGTTCTGCTCTCGCCGTTGTTTGGCCTGATGTTGGACTTGGACGGCTCGGCGCTCTGGGCGGTAGCAGCGACCTTGTTGGTGGGTACGCCAACTTTCACCTTCCTGGGAGCGATCGGTGCAGCGCTTACCGTCACGCTGCGGCGGGGTGGTCTTCTGCTTTCGATCCTCGTTGTACCGCTAGCCGTACCAGTGCTGATCTTCGGTGTCTCCGCGGCGCAGAGTGGCACAGCGCCCGTTCTGACACCGTTCCTGGTACTCTGCGCTCTGGGACTTGCATCCATCGCCCTCGCCCCAATCGCTGCAGCCGCGGCACTTCGCGGGGCGGGAGAATGACAAGCGCCTGCAGCGGAAGGGTTTGCTTGTGAGCGCGCCGTCGCGGAACGACTCCGCACGCTTCCCAAGCTAAGACGACTTGATCATCGGGCAATGCCTATAGCGGAGTATCCGCGTCTAACAAGGCCGCGAGCCGATCTCGCTCGGCTTGGCTCAGGGGCGCCCCCGGCGTAGGCTGCAGGCGTCGCAATCTGAACAGGAGAGCGATCCCGCCCGCTGCGAGCACCAAAGCCGGCATTCCCCAGAGGAAGGTGGTTTCCAAGTCGAGCGGTGGTCTCAGCAGGATAAACTTCCCATAACGCTTCACCAGAAAGTCGCGGACCTGCTCGTCGCTCTCGCCGACGTTAAGGCGTTCGCGCACCAGCAGTCGGAGATCCCGCGCGAACTCTGCTTTCGAATCGTCGATCGACTGGTTTTGGCAGACCAGGCAGCGCAGTCCGGCGGAAATATCGCGCGCGCGCGCCTCAAGGTTCGGGTTGGGCAGGACCTCGTCTGGCTGCACCGCCCTGGCCAAGCCAGGCGCGAGGCCTGCGGACACGATCGAAAGCAGAAGAATGCGACGAAGCGGAGTCATTCGGCGGCCTGCGGCGCTGCTGCGGGGTTAGCTGCGGCGCGGACGCGAACCGCGCGGCGCGCGAAGCCGATTCTGAGGCGTCTATCAGACAACGACACGATCCCTCCAAACGCCATGATGACGCCGCCTATCCAGATGGCCGTCACAAACGGCTTCCAAAACATGCGCGCATCGATCGAACCATCCGCGTGCTGGTCCCCAAGCGAAATGTAGATCTGGCCAAAACCCAGCGTCACGATGCCTGCCTCGCTGACGGTAGTCTGTCGTACGGGAAAACTGCGCTTGGCGGGCTCGACGGTGGCCACGGCCGCGCCGCCCCGGCTTATGACCGTGTAGGCCAGGACTTCGGAGTAGTTCGGGCCCTGTCGCGATTGTAGATTTTCGATAGTCGCTTGATAAGGCCCGAGATCGATCCCCTGGCCTAGCTTGACGGTCGCGATCCGCTCCACGCCCCAACCGGTCGCCGCCAAGCCCATAAGTGTCACGCCAAGGCCAGCGTGAGCGATAGCAGCACCCCAGGCGGAGCGCGGCAGCCCGACCGCGCGGGCCAGAATCACTCGAATGGGCTGCCCACGTGCCCAGATACGCGACATCACATCGGCGAACGAACCGACTATGAGGTAGACGGCGAGGCCGAGGCCAACCGTGGCGAGGACGGGGCCGCCTCGGATGACGGCAACGAGCACAAGTGCGCCCACGAGGCCCCCCAAGGCTGCAACCGTCGCCCGCTGCGCCGCGCCGAGCAGGTCGCCACGCTTCCAGGCGAGCGACTGACCGATCGGCATCAGCAGAACGATCAACGCTAGTAGCGGACCGAGGGTCAAATTGAAAAACGGTGCACCGACCGAAATCTTGTCCCCGGTCAGAGCCTCAAGCGCGAGCGGATAGAGCGTGCCGGTCAGGACCGTAGCGCAGCAGGCGGTGAGCAGCAGGTTGTTGACTGCGAGCGCGCTCTCGCGTGAAACGGGCGCGAACAGACCACGTTGGCTCAGGGAAGGCGCACGCCAAGCATAAAGCGCGAGGGAACCGCCGATGAACGTGCTCAGGATGATCAGGATGAAGACGCCGCGCGTCGGGTCGCTGGCAAACGAATGAACGGAGGTCAGCACACCTGAACGCACCAGGAAGGTGCCGAGCAGCGATAGCGAGAATGTAAGTATCGCCAGGAACAGTGTCCAGATCTTGAGGGCTTCGCGTTTCTCCATAACGGCGGCCGAATGCAGGAGCGCAGTACCCGCAAGCCAGGGCATGAGTGATGCGTTTTCGACCGGATCCCAGAACCAGAACCCGCCCCAGCCGAGGGTGTAATAGGCCCAGTACGAGCCCATGGCTATGCCAAGCGTTAGAAAGATCCAGGCAATCAGAATCCAAGGCCGAACGTAGCGGGCCCAAGCGGCGTCCAACCGTCCGCTGATCAGCGCCGCCACCGCGAACGAGAACACGATCGAGGAGCCGACATAACCGAGGTAGAGGAGCGGTGGGTGTATTGCAAGGCCCGCATCTTGAAGCAGCGGATTGAGATCCTGGCCTTCAAAGGGCGCCGGAAACCGTCGAACGAAGGGATCGGAGGTGAACAGGATGAAGCAGAGGAAGGCAAGGGAGATCCAGCCTTGGACCGTTAGTGTATTGGCGCGCAATTCCTTTGCCATGCCGCGCCCGAGAATCGCAACTGCCGCTCCGAAGGCCGCGAGGATCAGAACCCAAAGCAGCATGGATCCTTCGTGATTGCCCCAGACGCCGGCGAGTTTGTACACGAGTGGTTTGGTCGTGAGCGAGTTCTCGGCGACTGTCACGAGACTGAAGTCGGACACCACATGAGCGTAAGTCAGGGCCGCGAAGGCATAGCCCAACAGCAGGAACTGGGTGATTGCAGCTGGGACCGCAATGGAAGTCAGCTCAGAATCGCCACTGCGGGTCCCCCAGAGCGGCAGAACTGACTGAAGCAGCGCGACGGCGAGAGCCAGAGCGAGCGCGTAATGTCCGGTTTCGACGATCATCCTTTCGGTCCGTCCCGTTGTGGTGTTTCGTGGAAAGCCGCGCTATTGCGCCCACGCGCATTTTCGTTCCGCCAAATGCCTGATTGCTTGAGTTTGTCGGCTACGTCCCTGGGCATGTATCGCTCGTCGTGTTTGGCGAACACGGTATCCGCATGAAAGGCGCCCGGTCCCTCCACCGTGCCCTCGGCCACGACGCCTTGTCCTTCACGGAAGAGATCCGGCAGCAATCCGGTGTAGCTGACCTGGATGTCGTACTTCAGGTCGGTCACCGCGAAGACGACAGTCGACGATCCACCATAGGTAAGTGAGCCACGTTTCACCAGGCCACCGATGCGCAGACGGGTTCCTCGCGGCGGCGCCTTTTCGGCCATCTCGGTCGGCCCGTAGAAGAAGACGATGCTGTCACGCAACGCAAACAGGATGAGCCCAACCGCGATGGCCAAGGTGAAGCCTGCTGCGCTGATGATAGCGATGCGCCTGCCCTTTCTGGTCAAAGTCTACCTCTTCAAACCTAGCTGACTGACGAGTTCATCGATGCGCTCTGGCGCTTGCGCATCTTCTGCTAACTGGGCGCGCGCACTTGCGACGGCCGCCTCGGCTTTCTGGCGTTCACCCAATACGACGTAGGACCTAATCAGTTGCAGCCATCCCTGAAGGTCATGGCCATCCTTCGAAAGCTTCTCGGCCAGTCCTCGCACCATCCCGCGGATCGCGTCTCTCCGCTGCTCCGGTGGAAGCGCCGCGATTTCAGTCCGGCTTCGGCCGGCTTCCGCTTTTGATTGAGTTGGCCTAGAAGACTTATCCAGGTGTTGGCGGACGGCATCCATCCACGGGGCGCCGGCTGGCGTATCGGCCTTCAGCGCCTCCCAAAGTTGTCTCGCCCGATCTGTGTCGCCATCTTGCTCTACTGCGAGCGCATGGAAGAATCGGGCCAGAGGCTGTTTGGGATCATCCACGAGTGCTTGGTCAATGGCACCGCGTGCTTCTGCAGTCACAACGCCGTCGGCAGCCATCGTCAGCGCCTGCCCAAGAGACGCACGCTCCTCCGCATTTTCGCCGAGCAGCCGTAGCGCCGCCCTATACGCATGCGCCGCATCCTGAAACCTTCCCATGCGCAGGTAAATTGGCGCAACAACCTGGAATCCGCGGCCATCATTGGGGTCGCCCTTCAGACGCGTCTCGACTTCGGAAATCGCGGCAGCGAGAGTGAAGTCCTCACCCGTGCGCCTCGATGCGATCGGCATATCAGGCTGGTTGGGAGCGCCGACCTTGAGATAAGACGCGAGAGCGACGAGTGGCAGCACTAGGGCGATCGCCAAGGCCGCGGCAGTGCGTCTCGGCTGCCAGCGCGGCCACGCATGCGGCCGGCTCTCCGACGCGGAGTCGAGTGATGCAAGCAGCCGGCGCCCGATCTCGGCACGCGTGGCCATGGCATCCTCGGGCCCTACGAGTCCGCAGCGGACGTCATCATCCGCCTCGGCCAGAAGGCCGCGATAGAAGGCCACGTCGGAATCGTGACCGCCAAAGCTCTCACGCCGCTCGGAGAGCGGCCGGGCCAGCGCCAGCACGATTGCAAAGGTCATCATTGCGAAGACGGCCCAGAGCACGTTCAAGGCCTCCGTCCGTTTTCGCCAATCCGTAACGCACCACGTTTTCGGGCATCCGGCGCGCTTGAAAATCGGACTGCTTCTATGTGTGCCGCTCCCATGGTCCGATCGGCCACTCCCGAATGATGTAAATGGACTTGCAACGCAGTCGTCATGGACGCTCTGCCCCGGCAATTGCCGCCATCAAAGCAGGTCGACTTGCGTCCGAGATGCCTCCAACCAGCTTGTAGGCGATTGTGCCATCCCCCTTGACCACATAGGTCTCGGGGACGCCATAGACGCCGAAATCGATGCCCGTTCGGCCGGACCGGTCAATGCCGACTTGTGCGAAGGGGTTCCCATTCGCGGCGAGATAGGCTAGCGCGTTTCTGGGATCGTCTTTGTAGACGATGCCGGTAAGCGTCACCCCCTGTCGCTGCAGCATCCGGTCGCTCGCCAACGCCATCAGAGCCCCTTGTTCTTCCCTGCACTCGATACACCATGATGCGAACACGTTCACAATTGTCACGTGCCCCTTCCGCAGATCGGCGCCCGACAAGCCGGGTGGACCAGGCGTGCGAAGCCCCTCGAGCGGCTCCAGCGCAAACTGCGGTGCCGGCTTGCCGATCACAGCGGAGGGCACGAGTGACGGGTCTCCGGCGCCGAGCCGCACCAGGAGTAACGCCGCAATTCCGAAGAAAACTAGAAGCGGGATAATCACCCACAGGCGGGCCAGTGCGCGGCGACGGGCCATGGCGCTCGAGCGGAGGTGAATCGAAGTTCGGATGTTGCTCATACGCGGCCGCGCGGATCGGAGTGACGAAGTTGCAGACGACGCAAGGTACGGCGCTGAACGCGATAGTCGATGAGGACCGCCGCGATCATCCCGGCAAGCATGGTGCCCGTCACCAGAAAAGTCGCTGTGATGAACCCGCTATGCTGCATCATTCTGCTCAGGACGCCATTTCGACAGGCAGCATGCAAGCCATCGCAGGTTCGCCCGCAGCCGCCATGGTGATCGCAAGCCGCCGGATTCGGCGTCGCATGACTTCGTTACGGACGGCCATTACCTGGAGAGTCACGAACAAAAGCGTGTATGCGAGCGCCATCACAATTAGCGGCCATAACATCGTGCCAACAATCGCCGAGCCCTCCATCCGAAGTACCGATGCCGGCTGGTGAAGAGTGTTCCACCAATCAACCGAAAACTTCACGATTGGGATGTTGATGAACCCAACCAAGGTCATGATCGAAACTGCTCGTGCCGCCCTGTTCGGGTCCTCGATCGTCTGCCAGAGCGCGATCAGACCGAGATAGATCAGAAACAGAACCAACACGGAGGTGAGCCGGGCGTCCCAAACCCAATATGCGCCCCACATCGGTTTACCCCAGAGGGAGCCTGTGACGAGGCAGATAAAGGTGAAAGCCGCGCCAAGCGGCGCAGCCGCCTTTTGTGCTGCATCGGAAAGTGGATGACGCCAAACTAAGGATCCGAGCGCAAATACCGCCATGAACGTGTAGGCAAGCATCGCTGTCCACGCGGCAGGAACGTGGATGTACATGATGCGCACCGTCTCGCCTTGCTGGTAGTCGGGTGGCGCGGCGAATGTTCCAAGCAGACCAACTGCGAAGGCGAACGCCGTCGAACCCCAAAGCCAAGGCAGCAGCCTCGCGGCGATACGCACGAAATTACCAGGATTGCTGTACGCAGTGAAGTTCAGAGTCAAATTCCGATCTCCTCGAATTCAACCTGCAGGCCGGGATTGCTCGCGCTCCCGAAGAAAGTTCGTGCCACTGGGGCTCCTACAAGCCGATGAGTATCGCATCACACCGGAGACGATTTCACAAATTACCTCCAGTTATTGTTTTGATGCCCGCAAGGCGCCCAGAGCTGAGCGGCTCCGATTTGTATACTTGGAGTGGCCGAAATTGTCGCGTGCAGACGGCACGGCAATTCGAGAGACCGATAGCAGGTGGGAGCCGCGCGCTATTCGATCGCGTGCGACGTCGAGATAGCGTTTAATGCCGCGGTCGATGCTCGGCGTAATGAGCTAAAAGTGACGGCGCTCGTCCCGCGTAAGCGGTCCGCTTTAAAGGGCGCCTTCTTCGTATAGATCCCTTACTCCGTTTGGATACCCGACCCGTACGTAGGTTCAATTGAGCCACCAATCGCGATCGTCGTATCTATAAGGCGTGCGGTGGCCCTCCCAGCTATCGCTGCCCACCTTGGGCGTTTCCTCCCTAGACTTGGGCCGCTCGTGGCAACGCAGGCGGCCTTCTTTTTTGTGTGCACTCATATGGAATTGAACCGAGGTCTGGTCGACCTATACCTCGGTAGGGTCACTTCATACCCTCGCGCAATGGCAACAACTAAGCGCTCGGTGCTACCAGATGATACGGAGCGAACAGCAACGGAACCGGCCCGCGAGCAGGCAGTTGCAGGACAAGGTCGGCCACGTAATGGTCGACCGGTCTTTCCCCTCATCGAGCCGCATGTTGCCAGTGATTACTGTTTGCTTCCATGGTTGCGGAGATCCCCCCATGATAAGCATCGCCGATCTCTTAATCCGGTTCCGGCAAGGGAGCCGGCCCGCCTCCAATGCTCAAGTTGCGGTTGTGACCGATCGGGATCGATCCAGCATGGCCGAGTTTGTCCGCATCCTGCAGGCCTACGATCAAGGCCGGTACGGCAGGAGTTAGAGGGCGACCGCGTCTCAAGCAGCGAAGAAAAATGCGGGACACTGGACCGTCCACACATGACTTCAAATCAGTCAGTTCCGTTTCGCAATGCAGGTGCCATCGGTTGCTAATCGGCGATCCGCTTTGGAGGCCATGATCGAATTCGTGACAAAGGATCGCGCGCCCAACCACGATGAGCCGCGCATGGTGGCTAACGTTGTTGTGACCACGACAGCTCGGCGAAGCGTTTCGGTCGCTCCGGTAGTAACTCGCAAGGCGAGCTGCCGAGGTGACGTCGCCGCCGGATAATGGGAAATGCCTGCGACTATTTATCCGATAGCCATTTATCATAAGCTTAATTCAGACGCGATCGCATCACGGCGGCGTTTGGCTGCCCTCACAATCTCGCCGTATGTTCAATCGGAGTTCTGTCCATCACCCTCAGATTCGTCCGGAACGTATCCATGCACTTGGCGAAAGGCACGGAGAAAGCTACTGTAGCTCCTATAACCGACCGCCCGCGCGATCTGCTCAACTGAAAACGTCCTCGCGGCGAGCATATCGGCTGCACGCTTCATCCGTATTTGCCGGAGCGCTACCATTGGCGAACATCCTATCGTGCGCACAAAGCGCGCCATGAATGCGGATCGGCTCAAGCCGGCCTTTTGCGCCAAGGCCATGACGGAGTGATCGGCCTCCGGCCGCGCCAGCATATCGGCGAACGCAAGAGCGATTTGACGGTCACTCAAAATAGAGAAGCGTTCGAGCCAAACGCTGGTCGAATTGAGACTGCGACGGACGAGCGTGACGAGCACCTGCTTGAGGATGGCGGTTGTCATGGCCTGCATTCCAACCCGCCCGCCGCTGATTTCTGCCAACGCGGCCTGCAACTTTGACCCCACTTCATCGGCTGGTTCGAAGCGCTCGACAATCGGCGTGGAAAGGCCTGCAAAGAGGTCGATCGACGAGCCGTAGGTAGCGCGAAAGTACCCGCAGATCAGCATGACCATCGGGTCCAGGTCCCCGGCGACGAATCGCTGGATTCGCTCGCCGAAGCGCGGATCCCATTGCGCTTCGACCACATTCACTCTCTTGGCCGCTGTGCTGTCATCGACCTCGATGTGAAACGGCTTCTTGGCCGGTGTGATGACAAGGGTGTGAGGTACTAGAGGAAACGCAGAGAAGCCACCCACGACCATTCGTCCGGTCCCGGAAAGATTGTAGTGGATAGCCGGCGCCTCCGCGCTTCCGAATGACAGGCGCCAGCCTGGGCTAACCAAACACTCGATGAGCCCGATGACGTCGACATCCAAAGTTGCCATCAGCACATCGAGATGAGATCGAAGCAATGTAAGATTTGGACGATCGGACATGTGTTTCGGACTCTCGGATTGAGCTGATGTCCTAGTCTTAGGACAGGACAATTGCAAATCGTGGAACTGTATTATGGCTAGGATGATGCGCATCTGCTCGCCACGACCAACTGCCTAAGCGAAGTTGGGAACCTCTTCGACGACGTGAGCGTGCTGCGCTTCCGGCGGCCCTCATTTCACCGTCCAGAACTGACGCCTTAGGATGTCCCAAAATGAGCAAAAAGCACTAAATGGAAAGGTGGTCGAGGCGATCCCAATGCAAAACCTGACATCAAATTGGTCTCGCGTACGATGTTCTACGCAACCGCGACCTCAATAGGAAACAGCATCGATGCGAACGCTTTCAGCAAGACGCGGCCGGCAATTCCGAGCCGTCGCACAATACCTGTCTAATCGGAAGCTCCGCGAGCAACCGCTTGATCATCACACCTGCCTACTATGGCAACGAACCGAACGGCCCGAACCGGGGCAAATGTTTCGAGTCTGACTATGCAGCTGCAGCTTTATCAGGTGCGATATTTCTTAGCCCTAGCAAAGACGCTAAACTTTACGCGAGCGGCGGAGCAATGCAATGTGACGCAGCCGGCGCTGACAAAGGCGATACAAAAGTTGGAGCAAGAACTCGGCGGCGCGCTGATTCACCGTGAACGTCATCTCACCCAGCTCACCGATCTGGGCAAGATGATTTTGCCCACGCTGGAGAAAATATTCTCCGCCGCCGAGGCCGTACGGCTTCAGGCACGAGGCTATCAAAAGAAGGCAATAGCCCCGCTTAAGATCGGACTGGTGCCGTCAGTCTCCGCCGCACTCATTACTGAATTGCTTGTGGAGCTCGCCAGGATCATCCCCGATCTTCGAGTCGATCTGCGCGAGGCCGATGCCAGCGGGCTGGTTGCGATGCTTTTGGATGGCGAGATCAATGCCGCACTTGTCGGTGACGCCATGGAGCTGCCTGAGCGTATCGACCGCTGGCGCCTGTTCGAGGAACGCTGTGTGCTCATCTTGTCTCGGAAACATCCGATGGCCAGACAAACCGTCATCCTGCTCCAAGACTTGCACGAGTTGGTCTTTCTCGAAAGGATCGGATGCGACGTCGCAGACCGATTCAAGCGGGCTTGTTTTGCCGACCAACCAGGCCCTAAGGTTATGCACAGGAGCGATCAGGAAAGGCATCTTCAGCAAATGGCATTCGCCGGTTTGGGGGCCATCTTGGCGCCAGAGCACGCTCCCAGACTGCCGTCGCTCGCCACTATCCGAATTGAGGGAGACCCCGTCCGGCGCGAGGTGCAGCTTTTGGCCGTGGCGGGGAGGCAATATTCGCCGGCGCTTGACGCCTTCATCAAGGTTGCTCGTGTTCGCGACTGGACGACTGCGTTGGACAAACTCCGCCGCGCATCTGCCCCTGACTCGAACAAGGACAATGTTTGCTCGGCTGATGCACAAGGTGCAGGCTCCTTGATCCAGATCACGGGCCCCGGTCCCGCCTCTTCATGCCCGAGCCTGTTACGGGTATCCAACCGTCGTTGCTGAGGTGACGCGAAGTCGTTGATGGCCAGGACAAGTCGGGCCATGACGCAGTTGCAGTCGCCCATGCGTAGCCTCTCGAATTGACTTGGCTCATTCCGGTCAGCCTCGAAGGGCGAGGCTTAGGCCCATCCAATTTCGGACAGGGCAGCAAGCAAGGTTTCGGTCTTCGCTCCCGTGAAGGAGTCCGGGCCGACAAACGCTCGACGGATGATCCCTCGTTGGTCGAGGACATAGATGGCCGGCATCGGCAACATCCAAAAGGAGAAGCCATGGGGAGCGCAGAGATCGAGTCCGCGCCGCAAGAGATGGCTCTTTATGTCCGCCGGCACCACGGACACCAGGCCGAACGAAAGGCTCACCCCAAGATCTAGGTCGGAGAGGATTTCCAGATCCAGTTGGCGGTCGCGTTTGAAATTGCGTGGCAATTCGCCAGCCTCGGGCGTTATGGCAATTGTTGTGGCGCCGGCGGCGCGGATTCTAAAGGTTGCCTTTTGAAGGGCGCGCAGTCCAACCGTGCACAATGGGGACCAAGTCCCGTAAACAAAGGTGACGATCAACGGTGCAGCTCGTCGCAACTCCAAAGATGAAACGAGCTTTCCATCTGCCTCGGGGAGAAGAAAATCGGGGGCAAGTTCGTTTACTTTCAGGGCGCCGTCAGGAATACCGGCCTCTCGCAACCATGATGAAAGCAGGCGGTCGGTTCGGATGTCCAGCATGCGGAAACCGCTCAAGGTCTCCGCAGAGGGTTCGACCTGCGTACTGGCCGGGGGCCCCTTTGAAACGTCATCGCCCATTCTGGTTCTCCCCGGTAAGCCCACGGCACTTGGCCGCGTATGTTTCTTCCATGGTGACCGAGCGTTCTGGAAAACGAAAATTCAACTTTGGAATGGTAACCGTCGACGAATAATCGATAGGAATAGTCGTCGCCCCCAGTATCGCGATGCGCGCGGGTGGACGAAATAGTAGGGAGCAGCTTCCGTTGAGGAGGTCATGACTCTTTCACCGCGCCAAAGGCTCCTGCATACCGAGCGACACGATCAAGGAGAGGCAATAGCCAAGCACCGAGCTGCACGAGCTGTACGCCAAGATTGTCCTCAGAACCGACACCTGATCGCTGCACGACGCATTGGGTTCCATTTGCGGAGCGCGTGCCCTAGTCGGCATTTTGTCAGGAGTGCTTCTGCAAGAAGCAGCCGCGAAGCCAGGACAATCGGTGAGCAAGCCAACCTCCTCAGTGGAACGTGTGTTGCTGATAACGTATGCCGCGACCGACAGAGCGCCTTCTAGCCCGCGCGGCGTTGAGGGGAGACCGATGAAACCAAATTGAGGTTCGCCTGCCCGGCGCGTCAAAAATCAGAGTCGGTGAAGTGACGCCGAGCGCCAAATAGGTCGAAACCGAGATATCCAAAAGTCGCAGCCGTGCTCCGCCAAAAGTCTCATCCCGTTTTGCCCTTTCTGTCAGACACGCAAACGCGAGTGCAATTGGGGACTTCCGTGTCGCAGGGCAGGCTTACCTCGCATTCGCTTGTAGCAGCTTTCGGGCGGATCTGCCGCTCGGCCCGGCGCGCGACGGCCGACTCCCAAAACAGGCACCGCGATCGCGCAACGGTAGGGATGAATGCAGTCCTGAATCGGAGTTCGAATTCCATGCGTCCAGCCAATGATGACCAGATGATGCCACGGGTCAAATTCCAGCAGACGGGGGAAGCGATGGTGGAACACCGCCCAGCACGTTCGTCCTCCACGCCGCGACCCGAGCTCCAGCAAGTCCCTTTATGCAAGAAGCTTGGGAAGCCACGCGATTGGCGCCACGGCCCTGATGAGCGGCAACATCTTTCACGATCACGAATGTTGCTGCCGATAGCTCAATCTCCGATCATTGTTGGTGACCATGAGCCGCTCATTTTCGATCCAATTCGTCAATTGGATGATCAGGTGCCGGCGGACGTGATCCATCCTGTTGTTGAAATTTCTCCTCGTGAGGCTGTGGAACGCCTCATCATAACGGGGCACGGCATGACGGCCGAATCTATTCGATCCACAAGTCGAGGCAAAATCCAACATCAGTATAGGGCTCCAATGCATATGCTCGTCATGTACGAGAAGGGGGAGCGCCGCGATGGAGAGACATTTGTAGAAGGTATGCCGCCATCAGCGCTCCGGAGCCTCGAGCGGAAGCTGACATTCGTTCCTGCTGGCTGCGAGTTCTACGATTGGCACGAGCCGCGGGGATCGCAGATGCAGCTCATGTACTTCTACTTCGACCCTGAGAGGCTGAAGGCTCTTTCCAAACGTGGCATCACCGGCCTGCCGGACTCCCCACGCCTACTGTTCGAAGACGAAACGCTATGGAACACCGCCCTCAAGCTGAAGACGTTCGTCGATAGCTCTGCAGGAGACCCGGTCTACTTCGAGAGTCTCGGTAGCCTGCTTATGCATGAAGTCGTGCGTTTCACTTGCGGGATGCCCAGCATTCAGCGTCAACTCCAAGGTGGTCTTGCACAGTGGCAGCAGCGGCTCGTCACCGCCTACATCCAGGAGCATCTCAATGAGCGGATACCGATTGGCACGTTGGCGCAGCTCGTTCGTCTTAGCCCGTATCATTTCTGCCGGGTGTTCAAGCAATCTCTCGGAATGCCGCCTCATCGGTACCAGACCAAACGTCGCGTTGAGCAGGCCAAATTACTGCTGGCAAACCGCGCAGGCTCTATGATGGAAATCGGTCGGGCGGTCGGCTTCAGCAGTCGTAACGCGTTCGCCACGGCGTTTCGGAAGGCGACGGGTATTGCTCCCGCGGATTACCGCCGAAGCGTGGCTCCTCCGATAACCGTATGAATGAGTTGCGGCGTCCCGCTCAACTTTGCCATTCGAAGGTAGCGGCGTCTCGGTGCCACATTGCGATGAGGACGATCGGGCTTTGGGGGCCCGTCAAGAAAGCAGGTCACGGGCCTTAAGAAGGCATGCACCTGCCGCTGGTGGCGAAGAGAGGCAGAAAGCCCATCGCGGGAATTCGGCAAAGCGACCGAAAGCAAGCGGCGCCGTGAATGGACCCGCTAGAGCGATCCGAGCGACGTATCGCAAATCTGTACTGATGATGGGCTGGGCGCGAGACTAGGTCGATTGCCCTCATCACCCCTGTTTTAGTCCGACCGATGAAAGTCAGATCACCTTCACGCGCAAGCGATTGCGTTCCACGCTGGAACTCGCGGAGTGTCATTTGTTGAATGGTCTTCGTGAAGATGGTATTTCTACACGGACTTGTCGGTTTTGGGGGAGTATCCCGTGGCGCAGCCAATTCAAAAGCGTGCGGTAGCCGAGGAGCCAACCATCGTCGTCGTTGACGACGACAATGACTTCCGCGCCTCACTCGGGGACCTGTTCAACTCGGTTGGCTTCAAGGTCAAGATGTTTGGCTCGGCAGCGGAGCTGCTGCAGGGCGAATTATTGCCCGACGCGGTGAGCTGCCTCGTACTTGACGTCAGATTGCCGGGCCTAGGCGGTCTCGATGTCCAAGCCGAGCTGTCGAAAGTGAACGCTTCGATTCCCATCATCTTCATGACCGGCCACGGCGACATTCCGATGTCGGTCAGGGCCATGAAGGCAGGCGCTGTGGATTTTCTAACCAAGCCATTCCGCGATCAAGACATGCTGGATGCAGTCACGATCGCGCTCGAGCGCGATCGGACGCGGCGGAAGAACGAGCGGCGGCTCACGGAATTGAAGTCGCGTCTCGAGCGATTAAGCGCGCGCGAGCGAGAGGTGTTGGCTCTCGTGACGACTGGCTTAAAGAACAAGCAAATCGCGTTTAAGCTAGAGATAGCTGAGATCACTGTAAAGGCGCACCGTGGTCATGTTATGCAGAAGATGGGTGCGCAATCGCTGGCCGAGCTTGTCAAAATGGCGGAGACGCTTGGTATAAAGTCGCCCCGGTCTTAATCGCTTCCTGCTTGCACGTGAGTGCATCAGCCGAGAGGGCTATTGTTTGCGCAAATCAACTGACGGCGTTAATCGCTTGCCGCCAGGCCCTGCTGCCGCTTCGAACGTAACGACCCGAGATCAGCGCACGCGTTCGGACGTGGCCCAAACCGGGCTGAACTATTCAGATAGTCTGCATCGATTATTCCTAAGTATAGCATCGGTTGTTCCAAAGCGTAGCACCGCCCGTCCATCGTCTAATCGCCGGTTCAGACCCTTGTCGTTAACGTGTAATGGTGTCCGCGCAGTGCGCTTCATGAGATGGACACGGAACGCGAGATGCGGCGGGCCACCTCCCCAGCAACGAAGGTGGGGATATGTCTAGCGAGATTCGAATTTCGATCATTGATGATGATGACCAATCTCGCTCAGCCTTAGCGGGTCTCCTGCAAGCGATCGGATTCACGACTGAGACCTACTCGTCGGCAATGGAGTTTCTCGCGTCTGGAAACTTGCGCGATAGCTCCTGTTTGATTGTTGATGTCCACATGCCGCGCATGACTGGGACTGAGTTGTATAGCCGCTTGGTAGGATCCGGCTATAACATACCAACGGTTCTGATCACCGCTTACCCCGACGACAGCGCGCGAGCGCGGGCTCTGGATCAGGGCGTCGTTGGCTACCTGACCAAACCCATCGACGAAAAGGTTCTACTCGGATGCATCGAATTGGCGCTACAGCGCGGGAAATAAGATGAAAATCCGTAATCAGCAATCGATCGGCTGCCGCTCAGGAAACGTTCCCTTCAGCTCGAAAATCGTTGCTCTTTGAACGGGTCCCCGTAGATGTGAAATCCGTTGAATTCCCACAAGCCCGGCGATTCGCGATCCAAAAACTGTATCCCGCGTACCCATTTCACGCTTTTATAACCATAGAGGTTTGGCACGACGAGCCGGAGCGGGTAACCATGTTCGGCCGTAAGGGGTTCGCCGTCATGCCGCAAGGCGAAAACCGTCGTCGGGAGCAGAAAGTCCGAGATTGGCAGGTTCGCCGTGTAGTTGTTCTCGCCATGGATCATCACGTGCCGCGCCTCTGGCCGCAACGTCACTCGCTTCATCAATTCTGTGGCGAGAATCCCTCCCCAACGGTTGTCGAACCGGCTCCAGCGCGAGACGGAGTGTAAGTCGGCAAGTACTTCGCTTTGCGGCAGTTTGCAGAGCTCTTCCCAGGAAAGCCGCAGCTGCTCCTCTACCAGGCCGAACACGCGAAAATCCCAAGTCGTGGGAGCAAAGAGCGGCACCGAGCCCACATGGAGCACCGGCCACTTAAGCGTCAGCGACTGTCCTGGGGGCAGCCGCCCAGCGTCACGCATCTCACGCTCCCGTTCGCGCCGCTCGTTCGATTGCACAAATAGCTCCACTGCGAAAGGAGTAGCGCGGCCTAGTTGGCGCACGTAGTGATTTTCGGAGCCTGAAAAGCGTCACCCGGGTTGCCTCGGACATCACCGAAGATGGTTTCTGGTACACCACATTCCGAGAAGCGAACTACCAACGCGCTAGTCCCCGAGGCGGCTAAGGGGGAGCCTCACTGCTCCCCGTCACCGCTCTTGGAGTTAGAACCAGTTGCAGGCTCGGAGACTAAGCCAGGAACAGTCTTGCTGGTGTTGTGTCGGAAAATGTTGACCGCTCCGATCACTTCGTCCTCGTCGTCACGAATTGGAAACACATTTACTAGCGCCAGAAGACGATAACCGTTTGGCTGCTCGCAAATTACATCGGCGTTCCGAACGGTGGCGCCGTTGTTGACCACCACGGAAGGTGGCGCAAGCTCGTGCGGCATCACTTCTCCTGAGGGGTAACGAAGCAGGTGTGACCCGCAAAACTTTTCCGAGGTTCCCAAGGACGGCGTCCGTCCCCAACCGGCGATTGCAGCTTTGTTGCACTTAACGACGGTGGCATCCTTCTCAAGGACGTATATCCCTACAGGGATAGAATCCATTGCCGCTTGGTCTGCAAGAAGTCCTTTTGCGACGAGGTGGCCGTCCACGAGTTCTCCTCGGAAGTCGATCTCGTCGAAGTCACCATCCAAAATCATCGTGCTTGTTGCCAAACCACTATGTGTCACGCTGGTTGCCATTTTCAACTTCCTTTGCGCGATGGAGTCAGAAGACGATCGAATTTCATGTCCCGTTTATCCCGCTTGTCAAGAGGGCACTTGAGACTACGCAAGAAGACTCTTGCGGAACTCTCAAGTGCTGAGAAACGGGCTTCGCGAAGGCTAGCCGCCACATCTCCGATAGCAGGACTGTGAGCGAAATAATGGGAGCGGCGAGGACGAGGGTAGCGCCTGACTTGGGCGGAGCGTGAAAGGTCGCGGTGAAAATCGCGGAACCAGTCACTTTCCCAATTGCAGACCTAACGAGCTGCGGGAGGCGGCGCTGCCGGAAGATCGCCTGAAACCACAATCGAAGAAGGGCTCGGCTTTATGAGCAAACGCCTGCTGGAGGTTAACCTGTCTGCCTTGAGCTCATCTGCTCAGAGGCCCGGTGGAAGTGAACGCACTTGTCTGATGAGCGGAGTGCCGGTTCGGAGAATGTTGTCGACGAAGCGCCCCAGAAAGTTCCAGGTCGTTCGAAAGATTGGACCAACTCGTTCTCTGGCGCGGCCACAGATATCTCGTTGCAGTTGACATCCTTCTGGCGTCCTGTCCAAATGAATACTCCGAGGTCGTGATGCCCGTGGCGACAAGAATGTCACCTATCCCGGGGCTGTCGGGGTACGTGCTTGTGCCCCTGCGGAAAAGCGCGGATTTTACCCTTTACCGCGGCCGGAAACACGATGACCCCTCTTCGGTCCTAGCGATCGCACTCTTTGAACAGCCGTCGCCTCAGAGTATCAGGCGGCTTATGCACGAATACTCGATCGCCGCCGAACTCGATCCCGCTTGGGCTGCCAAGCCTCTGGCCATTACGCGTCACGAAGGGCGGACGATCCTCCTACTCCAGGACCCCGGCGGTCAGCCGCTGGATTGGATTCTTGAGCGTGACCATGGGCAACCGCTAGATGTGACTCGGTTCCTAAGCATCGCTGTTGGGCTGACAAGAACACTGGGTCAAGTCCATCAGCAGGGCCTTATCCATCGGGATATCAAGCCTTCGAATGTCCTCGTCGACGAGACCGGAAACGCATGGCTCACCGGATTCGGGATTGCGTCCCAACTTCCGCGCGAGCGCCAGTCGCCCGATCCTCCCGAGTTCATCGCGGGAACGTTCGCCTACATGGCACCCGAGCAGACGGGACGAATGAATCGCTCGGTCGATTATCGGAGCGACCTTTATTCGCTTGGAGTGACTTTTTACGAAATGTTGACCGGGACTCTTCCATTCACGGCCTCCGACCCCATGGAATGGGTGCACTGTCATATCGCGAAACAACCAGCCGCCCCCAGAGCGCGGGTGGGAACCGTACCAGTCTCGGTCTCCGCGATCACGATGAAGTTGCTCTCCAAGACCGCGGAGGAAAGATATCAGACAGCGGTGGGAGTTGAGAGCGATCTTCGGCGCTGCCTATCCCAGTGGGAGTCCCACGGGTGGATCGATGACTTCACCCTTGGCGCATACGATACCCCGGATCGCCTCATCATCCCCGAGAAGCTGTATGGGAGGCACCGCGAAGTTGACACTCTGCTGACCGCCTTCGACCGCATCGTTGGCGGTGGCCGAGCCGAACTGGTGCTGGTCTCTGGATACTCCGGGATCGGAAAATCCGCAATCGTCAATGAGCTTCATAAACCGCTCGTGCGGCCACGCGGCTTGTTCGCGTCGGGCAAATCCGACCAGCACAAGCGGGATATTCCGCACGCCTCCCTGGCCGGTGCGTTTCAGAGCCTTATCCGGCGGCTCCTAAGCCAGAACGAGGAAGATCTGCACAAATGGCAGGCCGCAATTCGTGAGGCCCTGGGTCCAAACGGACTGCTCCTCGTCGATCTCGTCCCGGAATTGCGGCACGTCATTGGCGACCAGCCGCCGTTGCCCGAATTGCCGCCGCAGCAAGCGCAGAGACGTTTTCAGACCGTCTTTCGACGGTTCATCGGCGTGTTTGCACGACCTGAACATCCGCTTGCGCTCTTCCTCGATGATATGCAATGGCTGGATGTCGCCACACTCGACCTCGTCGAAGATCTGCTAACACGCAACGATTTGCAGCATTTATTGCTCATTGGTGCGTATCGGACCAATGAGGTCAATGGCAACCATCCGCTGGTACGTAAGCTTCAAGCGATCCGTCAGGCCGGAGCCGCAGTGCAGGACATCGTTCTCACACCACTCAGTCGCGACGATCTAGGTAAACTGCTTGTGGACTCCCTTCACTGCCAACTGGAGCCCGCCGCCCCACTGGCAGACTTGATTTACGAAAAAACCACGGGCAACCCGTTCTTTGCAATCCAGTTCATTTCTACTCTGGCGGACGAGCGCCTGCTGACATTCGATTACCGCGCGCGCCGTTGGATATGGGACCTGCCCCGCATTCGTGCCAAAGGCTTCACGGACAATGTCGTAGAGCTGATGGTGGACAAATTAAAGCGCCTTTCGCCAGAAACCCAGAAGTTACTCCAGCAGTTCGCCTGCATGGGCAACACTGCAGAGTTCGAGATGCTGCGGATTGGGTATCAGGGCTCCGTCGAGGACATGCACGATCATCTCTGGGAAGCGGTGCGATCGGGTCTGATCTTCCGCACGGACAATTGCTACGGCTTCATGCACGACCGCGTGCAGGAAGCGGCCTACTCGCTTATCCCGGCGGAGCTGCGTGCCGAGGCTCACCTCCGCATCGGAATGCTCCTCGCTGAGCATACGCCCTTAGAAAGACGTGAGAAGGCGATATTTGATATCGCCAATCAACTTAACCGTGGCTCTCACCTTATCAACTTTGTCGAGGATCGCGAGCGCGTCGCAGAATTGAATCTGATCGCAGGTCGGCGCGCGAAACTCTCGACAGCATACGACTCCGCTCTCATCTATCTCAGGGCCGGCCGCTCCCTTCTTACAGAAGAGACTTGGGAACGCAATTACCGGCTTATCTTCTCGATCGAATATCTGACAGCCGAGTGTGAACTGCTGACCGTCACGGTCGGTCTCGCTGCCGGGGATCCACTCGCGGAAGTGCAAGAGGAATGCGAGAAGGGCTTGGCATTTGCGAGGCGGGTGCGCTTCGGTCCGCTCATCGAGCGCTGCGGAGCACAACTTGGTTTGATCCTCACCCTGCGCGGGCTGACTGAAACGTTCGGCTGCCTGGATCATGAGGGATATAGCGAAGTCGATACCGAGCGCCGTTTGGCCAACAGCCCGGATCTCGTGCTCTCGGAGTTCTATTACTGGACGCGAAAGCTGCAGGCGCATTTTTTTGCCGGAGAGCTTGCGGCGGCGGTCGATGCATCGCGGCACGGGGAGCCCCTGCTTTGGACGTCGGCGGCAACGTTCGAGTCGGCGGAGTATCGCCTATATGCGGCGCTGGCGCATGCGGCGATGTGGGATCACGCCCCACCGGAGCAGAGACCGACGCATTTCGCATCTGTACTTGAGCACCACCGGGAACTCCTAGCGTGGGCGGAGGTCAACCCGGAAACGTTCGAAGACCGCGCCGCCTTGGTCGGCGCCGAGATCGCCCGCATGGAGGGCCGAACACTGAACGCTCAGGAGCTGTACGACAAAGCGATCCGCGAGGCTCGCAAATACGGCTTCGTGCACATCCAGGCAATTGCCAACGAGATTGCCGCGCGCTTCTACGCAGGGCGCGATTACGGGAAAATCGCGGCAACCTATTTGCGCGCCGCGCAGGGCTGCTATCAGCGCTGGGGAGCCGACGGAAAGGTTTGCCAACTCGAGAAACTTTATCCGCAGCTCAAGCTGGATGAGTCGATCCCGAATTCCACGGCGACGATAGTGACACCCTTCGAGCAACTCGATTTGGCTACCGTAATCAAGGTTTCGGAAGCGGTCTCGGGCGAAATCGTTTTTGAGAAGTTAATGAACACGCTCATGAGTTCGGCAATCGAACACGCAGGCGCAGATCGAGGTCTCCTGATTCTTCCCCGAGCCGACAAATATCAAATTGAAGCAGAGGCCACAGCCAGCGGTGACAACGTGACGGTGGTCCTGAAACAGGCGCGCGTCACGACCGCAGATCTCCCAAACTCGGTGTTTCACTACGTGCTTCGCACAAAACAAAGCGTTCTGCTGCAAGATGCGTCCAATCAGAATCCGTTTTCAGGGGACGACTATATTCGTGACCGTCGCTCGCGCTCAGTGCTCTGCCTGCCGATACTTAAGCAGACCAAGTTGATTGGCCTGCTGTACTTGGAGAACAGCCTTACGACTGCCGCGTTTACTTCTGCTCGAATGGTAGTCCTCACACTGCTCGCTTCCCAGGCCGCTATCTCAATAGAGAACGCCAGCCTGTATCGCGAACTAGCCGAGCGGGAGGCCAGAATCCGACGGTTAGTGGATGCCAACATTATCGGAATCTTCGTCTGGGATGTTGACGGCAGGATCATCGATGCCAACGAAGCTTTTCTCCGCATCGTCGGATACAGCCGCGATGATCTCGTCTCTGGCCAACTGCGCTGGCGGGACCTGACACCCACGGAATGGAGCGATGCCGACGACCGACGACTAGCCCAGCTGGAGGCGACCGGGACCACGCAACCCTACGAGAAGGAGTACTTCGCGAAAAACGGCAGCCGCGTGCCGGTGCTGGTTGGGGCAGCGACCTTCGGAGAGCGATCCGACCAAGGCGCGGCCTTCGTGGTAGACTTAACTGAGCGCAAGCGGGCGGAGGAGGAAATTCGCGAAAGCGAACGGCGTTACAGTGAGGTGCAGATGGAGCTCGTGCACGCAAATCGAGTTGCAACAATGGGGCATCTCTCGGCTTCGATCGCCCATGAAGTCAACCAGCCGATCGGGGCGACGCTCAACAATGCCTCTGCGGCGTTGCACTGGCTGAGCAAAGAACCAGCAGATCTGGATAAAGCTCGAGACGCTCTCAACCGGATCTTTGCTAACGGCAATCGCGTCAGCGAGGTTGTCGGCCGGATACGAGCGCTTTTCAAAAAAGCACCTCTACGGAAAGAAGACGTGGACATCAACGAAGCAATCCTTGAGGTGATCGCCCTGACCCGCGGCGAAGTCGTGAAGAATGGCATTTCGGTGCAATCACTCCTCGGGGACGGTTTGCCGCTCATTCAAGGAGATCGGGTCCAGCTGCAACAAGTGATAATGAACCTGATCATCAATGCCGTTGAAGCATTGAGCTCGATCAGTGGGGATCCGCGAGAACTGGTGATCACCACTGGTAAGGGCGAGCCGGACGGCGTGCTGGTAGTACTGCGGGATTCCGGGCCAGGTCTGAGTTCACTGGATCTGGAGCGCATCTTTGATGCCTTCAACACGACAAAGCCCGGCGGCTTGGGGATGGGCCTATCGATCTGCCGCACGATCATTGAAGCGCATGGGGGACGACTGTGGGCCACCGCCGCTCAACCTCGGGGCGCGACGTTTCAATTCACGCTGCCCGCACGGTCAAATCAGGCGTGAACTGAACAGTTTGCAGCGCGTCTGCAACGGACCGGATCGCTACCGGAAGAACTCTGGGCTCGCACGCACTGGAGTTCCGCCGGCGCAGCCAGCGCGCTATTCATCATTTAGGAGGTCGTTATGCTCGTGGCTTGTTCCTTGGAACGGCTCATGTCCATCTCGTTCCACGTTCAGCGCAGCTAAGAAACGACGAGTCTGAGCGCTCGTATTGCGGCGACGTCGGGTTGGCCACGGCGTTGAGAGAGGTCGCCGGGGGCGCCTCAGAAATCGTCAAGCACCGCTCTCCGTGACATACCCAAGATCGACAAAGCAGAGGCGAACTTCAAGAGAAATGCCGATACTGTGTCGCCGCATGGGAGCGGTGATCGGAAGCATTGACGCGCTAACCTGACCACCGTCGCCGTTCCGGGCCTCGTGCGCGGTCATTGCATTCGCTAGGTCCGGTCAACGCCGGAACAAGTTCGATTTGGCAAGCGAAGAGCGCAAAGTACGGTCCTTGATTATGAGTATCAGTGGCGTGTGTCGCACCTCAGCGAACCCGTCTAACGGGCGGTCGCGCGGCCCGAACAGCGCGACCGATACTCACCTCTATACTACGGCGGATTGTTCGAGCCATTTGGGTCGAGCTGGTGTCCAGACCTCTGAGTTGTCGGCACGCAACGGATTCGGCGCCATAAAATACGCGCTCAACAAACCGCAAGAATGAGAACGCCGTAACAAGAACTGCGCTTCACGCAGTGATTAACCCGCTATATCTGTAGTCCGCAAGAGCATCAGGCTTAGCGGCGATAAGGAGAACAATGATGCCGGCGATATTCACCGCGACTAGTGGCGACGATGTGACTGTCACGTGCACCACGCGCGATGTCGCACTCACGGGCGAGGCTACCGCAACTTCAAACAACATGAGCAGGGCCATCGCCATAGACGGGATATCGGCGATGGTCGCTTTGCAGCCGATCGGCAGATGGACACGACGCGCACCGCGCAAGGCGCAAAGTCGATGCTCTGGTCCGCGCGACGGGGGTTCTGGTGCCCGACGTGATCCGACCATTTGATCGGATCCGCCTTGAAAGGAGCTGCATGTTTCTACGCTTAGCCGAACTGTAGTTCCCTATCGCAAGGATGGACGTTTCCCCGATGCCATTGCCCCTCCACGACACTCACTCTCTTCTGCTGTCAGGTCATCGAACCGGTTGTGAAACGGCTTCCCGGTCGATGTGATGACAAGTGTCAGGAATGCGGAGAAGCGATCCACCGATCGTTTGTCCGGCCCCGGAAAGTGCAGTGGATAGGCTGTGCGTGCACGCTCCGAGTGACATATTCACACTTTAGCTGACCAAACAGGCGATGACTCCAATGGCGGCGAATTCAAGGTCGTACCAGTACGTCGAGATCCGAGCGAGGCAATGCAACGTTCGTACGATTGGACGCGTCTTTGGGACGCTCAAAAGCTGATGACTTGGTCCGCAACGTTAATTCAAAGCAGTGTCGGTGAGGAAAAGTTCCGCGAGACGCGGGCCGAGAATGCCGAGCCGGCACACAATACCTGTTTCCTGGGAGGCTCCGCGACAAACCGCTTTATCATCACCCCTGCCCGCCCCAGCAACGAACTGGAATGGTCCGAACCACCTCAACCCTTTCGAGTATAAGTATGCAGCTGCAGTTTCATCAGGTGCGATATTTTTTAGCCCTGGCAAGGACGCTCAATTTTACGCGGGCTGCGGAGCAATGCAATGTGACTCAGCCGGCGCTGACAAAGGCGATACACAAGCTGGAGCAAGAACTCGGTGGCGCCTTGATTCACCGTGAACGTCACCTCACCCAACTCACCGAGCTGGGCAACATGATTTTGCCAACGCTGGAGGAAATATTTGCCGCGACGGAGTCGGTACGACTTCAGGCGCGAGGCTATAAAAAGAAGACCATCGCTCCGCTGAAGATCGGGCTGGCGCCATCAATCTCCGCCGCACTCATTACGGAATTGCTCTTGGAACTCGCCAGGATCATCCCTGATCTTCGAGTCGATCTGCGCGAGGCCGATGCCAACGGGCTCGTTGCGATGCTTTTGGATGGTAAGATCAATGCCGCACTCGTCGGCGACGCGGTGGAGGTACCTGAGCGCATCAACCGCTGGCGGCTCTTCGAGGAGCGGTATGTGCTCGTCTTGTCACGGAAGCATCCGATGGCGAGTCACACAGTTATCCCGCTTCAAAACCTTCACGAGCTGGTTTTTCTCGAAAGGGTCGGGTGCGACGTCGCAGGGCGATTCAAGCAGGCGTGTTTTGCCGACCATCCCGGCCCGACAGTTGTGCACAGGAGCGATCAGGAAAGGCACCTTCAGCAAATGGCATCCGCCGGTTTAGGGGCCATCCTGGCGCCAGACCATGCTCCCACGCTGCCGTCGCTCGCGGCTATCCCAATCGAGGGCGACCCTGTCCGGCGTGAGGTGCAGCTTTTGGCCGTGGCCGGGAGGCAGTATTCGCCGGCGCTCGACGCCTTTATCAAGGTTGCTCGTTTTCGCGACTGGACGAGTGCGCTGGACAAAACGCGGGGCTCGACGGTCGCGTCCTCCGATGCGGCGTGAATACGGGGCCGGCTGCGAGGTGCGGCACATAAGCGAGTACCGCGAAACCGTGTGATTTAGGTGACGTTAAAGCCCAGAAGCACCCAGGTACGAGTTTGGGGAGCGCGTTGGGGGTTACGGATGTTCCGACAGAGCCAGATCAGGGCGAAGAACGCGAGTTCGTCGCGCGCGGGAATGAATGCGCACGGCATCGTCCGCCCATCACCCCGATCCTGGAAAACCTATTGCGCTTCGTCCGGCGGCGGCTACGGCATATCGGCAAGCTCATCCGCGTCAGCATTCACCGCCACACTTGCAACGAGAGCGCACCGATTACGGTCCGCAGGGATAGATCGTGTAGGGTGGGCAAAGCGCCGCGTGCCCACGATTCAAGACGCCGGTGAAGGATGGTGGGCACGGCGCAAGGGCGCCTTTGCCCACCCTACGGGCTGGTTTCTTCAGGATTTTGGATATGGACGTTTCAATCATTGAAGATCGTAAAGCCCGCGCCCGCGCCTGGTTCGAATCCTTGCGCGACGACATCTGCGCGAGCTTCGAGCGGCTGGAGGATGACGCGCCACAAAGCCTCTATCCGGGCGAGGCCGGCCGCTTCAAACGCACGCCGTGGCGGCGCACCGACCACACCGGCGCGCCCGGCGGTGGCGGCGTGATGTCGATGATGTGCGGCCGCCTGTTCGAGAAGGTCGGCGTGCACTGCTCGACCGTTCACGGCGAATTCGCGCCCGAGTTTCGCGCGCAGATTCCTGGCGCGGCGGAGGATCCGCGGTTCTGGGCCTCCGGTATCTCGCTGATCGCTCACTTACGCAATCCGCAGGTGCCGGCCGTGCACATGAACACCCGCTTCGTAGTCACCACCAAGGCCTGGTTCGGCGGCGGCGCCGACCTCACTCCGGTGCTGGATCGCCGGCGCACCCAGGACGATGCCGACACCATCGCCTTCCACGCTGCGATGAAGGACGCCTGTACCGGAGCGAACGGCGTCGCCGATTACGACAAATACAAGAAATGGTGCGACGAGTATTTCTATCTGCCGCACCGGAAAGAGGCGCGCGGCGTCGGCGGCATTTTCTACGACTGGCACGACAGCGGTGATTGGGGCGCCGATCTCGCCTTCACCCACGACGTCGGCCACGCCTTCCTGAAGACCTATCCTGACATCGTGCGTCGCAATTTCGCGACGGCATGGACGGCCGAAGACCGCGAGGAGCAATTGATCCGGCGCGGACGCTATGTCGAGTTCAACCTGCTCTACGACCGCGGCACAATTTTCGGACTCAAGACCGGCGGCAATGTCGACTCGATCCTGTCGTCGCTGCCGCCGGAGGTGAAGTGGCCATGAGCGCGGGCAAGCTTCTCCCCCGCGCCATCCTGATCGACATGGACAACGGCATTGTCGGCCCACGGCCGGCCCGAGATCGTCTGGACCAATGCGGACGCCTCATGGCGACTGAAGCTTGCCGAAGCCCGGCATCTGACCGTCAAGGGCGGCTTTGCCGCGCTCGCGGCTGCGGGCCACCGCGCTCTGCCCGACGATCTCGCCATGAGCCCGGCCGATCGCTTCACCAGCTATCGCGAAGAGGATATGTCCATCGGACCGGGCGCGCATGATGCGATCGACAGGCTGAAGGCGCTCGGCGTCAAGCTCGCGCTGGTGACCAAGGGCGCCGCGGACCCGCAGCACACTATGCTCCAGCGGTTTGGGTCTTAGCACCACACCAGCGATTATCTCCGCGCCTGGAGACCATCGATCCCTGGGCACGCGCTGGCCGGAGTGGTCACCGCTCACTGCTACGGCGCGGCAGGCGCAGTCAGTTCGCCTGTGTCATCGGTACCGGACCGCCGCCGACTGTCAGATAGCATTCGACTTCGGCGTGAAGGAGTTCGTTGACCTCGAGAAGGGCGGCTTGGAGGGCGTCGGCGGGCCCGATCCGGTGTTTGATCTCATCGGCGGCGACATCCAGATGCGGTCCGCAGGCGTATTCGTGCCGGAGGAACGCTGGTGACCATCGTCAGACCGGCGAGGCGCGGCCCTCTAAGACAGCGATTATCATGAAGCCGGTATTGATGCGCGCAGTTCGTGGTCAGTGTCGGAAACCCCAGCCACTCCTTCCGAACATCTGAGCGTGGGAGCATGAGGGTGCCTGGGTTTGGTGGCCAGCACCGTGTTGTACGGGTTACCGAACACAAATACCTTCGACGTGCGCCAAATGATTCGCTCCAGTTCCACGAATGTGCGCATCTTCAGCCGGAATTTCCACAAGAGCATGTGTTGAATGAAGTTCCAGGTTACTCCCCACGCCAAGAATGGTAGGCGCCGATAGTGGATTGGACCGAAGCCAAGTCGGCGCATCTTGTAGACCAGAAGATTGGCGCCGACAAAATTGTAACGCCAATTCTCGAAGAAGGCGGTGACACTCACGTAATCCTCGGTACGGCGACAATGATCCAGCGACCCCGGCGAATGGATCAGCAACCGTCCTCCCGGCTTGAGCATCCGCCAGCACCTAGCTAGCCACGCGTCCAGATCTTTGGTGTAGCCAATCGATTCTAGCGCATAGATGCCGTCAAAGTGCTCATTCGGGAGATCGAGGCTGTCGAAGTCGATGACTATCACCTGTCCACGTCCCCCAAGCCTCGCAAATTTGCGCCGGCAGATCTCCGCCTGGACAGAGGAATTGGTCACGCACACAACTTCGATATTGCTCCTTCTGGCGAGGTATTCCGCTGCCGCGCCGGAGCCGCATCCGAGATCGAGGAATCGCATCCCGTCTCTCGGCTTCAAAAGCGCATATTCGGCCTCGTAAGGGCGCGAAAATGTCAAACGGGGGAACACACACGTGCTGTAGTTTGATTGTTCGTCGCGATACCTGCCGAACACGTCATCGTATGTGCGCGTTTCGTCGTCATGTTTCAGAAAATCGTTCGGCTTTGGTGTCCACTCGATCAGTTGGCGCTGCTCGAACTCATTTAGCTGGTGGCCGATTTTACTCGCGTCCTTCGGTCGGGTCACCAAAAGGAACAGTACGTAATGAAACAAGTTATATGCCACAAAGGACGCGACGATGACGCCCGCTACCAACTGAGACATTAACGCGATATTCAAGGTGTGCTCCTGTGGTAGCTGCAGAAATCTACGAACGGGCTGGAAATCACAGCAGTGCCGCATCATCTCAGAGGCAAATTTCCGGGTTGGGTCATTCGCGTCAGTCTGGCCGTGAGCCGCCTCTGGGCCCATTCTCCGGCAGCTGGTCGAGAGCGATTTGGAGCCAGGCCATCCAATTGCGATCACTCCGAGTTCTGAACCGGTCAACGCATTTCTTGGAGCAAAGGGGGGTTCGCCACGAGTAGTGCCGGACGAGACCAAACTTGCCGTCACAAACTGCGCATCGCGCGGCTCTGCCAGATCTAAGGCTCGGAGAGCAGTGGGGCATTGTGCCTTCCTTCTGGTACTTTCGATCGAGTGGAAAAGCGGGCGATGAAGTTGGGGGACTTCACCGCCCTTAGACCTTCCGCGGGAGGGGGGTATTCCACCGGAAGGCGGGAGCGAGCTGTTTTGAGCGCCGCCCCCTTTAACGCATGCAGCCTAGATAGTCGCGATCAGCGATTCAATTAGACCTAGGAAATCGTCGGGTATCCAAAGTCGCCATGGAACGATACGAAGGTTCATTGCGTTCGCCCTTAAAGCCGACCAGTTCCGCAATGCCTCAAAGTACACCGCTCGAGTGCTAGAGCATGAGAGCCGGCGGGGCGGCTAAGAGCATAGCGCAGCGAAGCCTGCTCTCTTGAGAAGGGATTCGTAACCTTCACCCTCGAGAGGAGCCGCCCATGACCAACGAGGCAGTGAGCCCGCTGCGTCGGCGTGCGCATGATCGATGAGATGACGATACGCAAGTGCGCGCCAAACACCCAACATGACCACCTTCAACTGGTCAGATAGTCGCAGCGTTCATCAGATGGTCTTCGGCTCCGGCAACCTTCGAAGAGGTGCGCCGCTATCAGCTCCATCTGGGATCGAGCGCTCTCGGCGTCCCGATCGACTAGAGTATCTCGACCTTACGATTCTTCGTCAGGATCACCGTACGGCGTCACGATATCGTCGAACACACCCACTTCATCCAAGAGCCGCGCAGGCTGCCGGTGATGTGATGCACGATGTGAAGGCGGTCGAAGCCGCAGACACGCTTGATGGACCGGCCGTTGGGGCCAAAATGCGCGCGTCGCCGGTGAACGATCGTTTCACGTGGACCAGCGGCGGGTCTGTATTTGGGCCCCGGGCGGGATCGAGCAGCCGCGCCACTCCTCGACGCTCAGCTGCTGGTCGGCGCCGAATTGGCGGCTATCGTTCCGCGACCGCTGGCGCGTGGGCCCGAGCAAACCCATGCGATCACGAACTATGAACGGCCTTACATCGCGAGGTCCTTGCAAGCTCGGCTGCTCTGGTACGAACACGCGCAGGACGAGCCGTCCCACGAATCGCCTTACGAGGTGCTCCGGGCGCGCCATCGAGGAACGCAGGCGCGCCCTAGCTAAGGATTGCGACTTCAACCCAAAGACCGGTGTGCAACCCAATGCGCAGCGATGGCGCACGATATCGGAACCGCACGCTCGCCCTCGAAAGGCTGCGGCCAGCGATGTGCGCACACACTAATCGTGCGGGCTGGTGACCGTGCTGGCCCGGAAGCGCGCGGAATCGTTAGCGTGGTCGCATGCTTATTCATGTTCTGCCGCGAAAGATCGTCACTGCAACGGACTAGCCCCAAATGTCAGTGCAGTCCTGTCCCCGAAGAACGGACCGGACGTCCGTTTTCCGTGTCCGCAAGTCCACGCGCGCGATATCAGCTTTGACAGGCAACTCGCCTAGCCCCAATGGTGGAGAGGTTCGCGACAGAAGTTGCGGAATCTGGGAAGAAGGCCCACACATCCCTTCGTACAAGGTCAAGGTCGGCCGCCAAGCTTCGAATCGGTCGTGAAAAATTGAAGGACACCGGCATGGAAAAGTCCCCCCAAATCGGCGACAGGATTACTGACAAATCAGCATCGCCCGATGATAGCACCGTTCGGGACTGGATCGGACCGGGCACGTTCAAGCATTGGGCCTCTCTGCAGAATTGGATTGAGAAAATTTACCCCGGGGTCTTCGCGCCGGAATGGCTCTATGGCGGCAAGAAGCGCGGCTGGTCCCTACGCTACAAGAAAACAAGGGCGTTTTGTACCTTGCTGCCGGAATACAGGCGGTTTTCCGCCGTGGTGGTCTTGGGGGGAGCAGAACGAGATAGGTTTGAGGAGCGCCGTAATGCCTGGCGCTCGCAGTTGATCAAGCTTTACGATAAAGCCAAGACACACCCGGATGGTAAATTCCTCACAATTGCCATTTCATCCGCAGATGATCGGCATGATGTGACGGAGCTTTTGACTATGAAGCGCCCTCCGCGCTCGCACGCTTGAATGTCGCGGAAGTGTTAAGTCTAACGAGGAAAGACGCTGGATAGGTGTAAAGAAACTCGTTAGCAAGTTTGGGATATTGGCCATTCGGCCGGCGAACCTCGCGACGTCGTTGCACGATGCGTTATCGTGTGAAGAGTTGATCCGGCACACCAACTACCGTCAATATGCTCGGCCAGGAGTGTGGTTACGATCTGCCCTATATGACCAGTGCTGTCAGCGCTAACGCGCGGAGTCTATGAACAGGATGTAGGTTCTGCTCGACCAGAGCGACGCATGCGCCGCCGGCGGCGGGGCTAGTCATTGTTCCGCGATCATATCCGCAGTCCTTTGGCATCAGGCCTTCCGTAGGTTGATCGACCAAGTAGATGCTGACTCCAAAACGACATCACGCCGAGCGAACGCCAGAAGCGTTCGTTCTCCCTCAGGCTATCATCCGGCGAGAGGTCTAGGCGCGGCGAGACCGAAGCGAACACTGGCTGCGTTAATCGTCCTCCTAGCTATCCGGTTGGCGGCATTCCCCGCTGGTATGAAAACTATACATGCCGGTTATTGGAAAGCGTCGTCCCTTGTTGCGATCAATGTGTGAGCTTTCGCGGATTTCATGAGTGCGGTTGATCGGCTCATGGCTGACGCGCTAGGCGGATCAAGAGGCATTCATGGCTTTCACATTGAAGATCAACGGCTCACCCCATGAGATCGGCGTCGACGGCGACATCCCCTTGCTATGGGTGCTGCGCGATGTGCTCGGCATGACCGGGACCAAGTTTGGTTGCGGCCAAGCATTGTGTGGCGCCTGCACGGTGCATATCGACGGCCGACCGGCCCGCTCCTGTCAGACGTCGGTCGATAGTATCGGCGACAGCGCGGTTACCACCATCGAGGCGGTTGGGCGCACGCCGCAAGGCGCCGCCTTGCAGAAGGCCTGGCTGGATCTGGAAGTAGTGCAGTGCGGCTACTGCCAATCCGGGCAGATTATGTCGGCGGCGGCATTGCTAAAAGAGACTCCTAAACCTAGCGATGCGGAAATTGACTCGGCGATGTCGGGAAATGTCTGCCGTTGCGGTACCTACCAGCGCATCCGCGCCGCGATACAGCTAGCAGCGGGAGTGTGAAGCATGGTTAGCCCAATTCGAACGAACCACACCGAGGGTGAAAGCGCCATGTCCCGGCGCACGTTTTTTCAGGGAGCAGGTTTGCTGCTCGGTTTTGCTATGACCGGGGCACGCGCAGAGCCCGTGTTCGCAGCGCGTGCTTCGCAGGTAACGGAAAACGAGGTCACGGGCACTTTCGCGCCGAACGGATTTATACGGATTAATCCAACCGGCGTCGTCACCCTGATTATTCCGATGATCGAAATGGGACAGGGGGTTTACACGTCGCTCTCGATGCTTCTCGCTGAGGAACTGGAAGTGAAGCTTGACCAGATTCAGGTTCAGCATGCGCCGCCGAATGATGCTCTTTACGTCAACTCGATTATAGGCATTCAAAATACCGGTGGTTCCGCGTCTGTCCGTGCCTTCTGGACACCGCTTCGTCAGGCAGGGGCAGTGGGCCGTAGTCTGCTGATCGCGGCAGCGGCAAAGCGCTGGAATGTCGATCCGGCAACTTGCCGCGCTAAGGACGGCGTGGTGCTCGATGCATCAGGCTCGAAGAATCTGAGCTACGGCGAACTTGCGAACGCCGCGGCGAAATTGACTGTGCCGCCTGCAGCAAAAGTGAAATTGAAGGATCCAAATGAGTTCGCCTTGATCGGCAAGCGTGCCAAGCGTCTGGATTCAGCAATAAAAGTCGATGGGCGCGCGCTCTACGGCATCGATGCGCGACTGCCGGGAATGAGGGTTGCGGCGGTTGCTATTGCGCCTGTGCTCGGCGGCAAGGCGAAATCATTGGATGAGAAGGCCGCGCTGGCGGTAAAGGGCGTCCGGCAGGTGGTCAATGTAGATGAAGCCGTTGCCGTGCTGGCGGATCACATGGGTGCGGCGAAGAAGGGGCTCGAGGCCGCCGCCGTTGCCTGGGACGACGGGCCGAACGGCAAAGTCAGCAGCGCCGATATCGTGAAGCAATTGGAGGAAGAATCCAAAAACCCGGGCGCGGTTGCTCGCAAGGTGGGTGATGTAGGGAAGGCATTTGCGGAGGCAGCGCAACGGGTTGACGCCGTCTATCAGGTGCCTTTCCTGGCGCATGCGGCGATGGAGCCGATGAACTGTACCGTTCATCTGCAGAAGGATCGTTGCGATATTTGGGTCGGTACACAGGCACCTACGATCACGCAGGCTCAAGTGGCCGAGCTCACCCGCCTGCCGATGGATGCGATCAAAATTCACAATCATCTGATTGGGGGTGGGTTCGGCCGAAGGCTGGAGGCCGATGGGACGATCCTCGCCGTCAAGATCGCCAAGCAGGTCGACGGGCCGGTTAAGGTGATCTGGAGCCGCGAGGAAGACATCCAGCACGATATGTATCGGCCGTATTATCTCGATCGATTGTCGGCTGGACTTGATGCCGCTGGCAAGCCGGTTGCCTGGATGCATCGAATTGCCGGATCCTCAGTCATGGCTCGCTATTATCCTCCGTACTTCAAGGACGGACTGGATCCCGATGCCATAGAAGCGGCGGCCGAGCCGCCCTATGCGCTGCCAAATGTCCACGTCGACTTTGTCCGGGTCGAGCCACCAGGTGTCCGGACGTCTTGGTGGCGCGGAGTCGGACCAACTCACAATGTTTTTGTGGTCGAAAGCTTCATAGATGAACTTGCGCATGCCGCGAAGCAGGATCCTGTCGCTTATCGCAAGGGATTGCTTGGCCACAATCCGCGAGCACTTGCTGTTCTGTCGCTTGCCGCGGAAAAAGCGGAATGGGGAGCACCCCTCCCCGCGCGGCATGGCCGCGGGATATCGGTGCAATTCGCATACGGAAGTTATACATCGCAGGTCGCCGAAGTCGAGGTGGCCGCGAATGGCTCTGTCAAAGTTAAGCGGATCGTCTGCGCGATTGACTGCGGCATGTACGTCAATCCAGATACGATCGAAGCACAGATTCAAGGTGGAACGCTTTTCGGTCTGACCGCCGCTCTCTATGGGTCAATCACGTTCAAGGATGGTCGGGTCGAGCAGAGCAACTTCGACAGTTATTTGCCGATGCGTATCGACGAGGTGCCGGTCGTGGACACGCATTTGGTTAAAAACGCGGAAGCTCCAGGTGGTGTCGGTGAAGCTGCGACAGCCATTGTCAGTGCTGCGGTGACCAATGCGATCTTCGCCGCGACCGGCAAGCGTCTGCGCAGCCTGCCGGTTGATACAAATTCGCTGAAATCGTCGTCCTAGTCCTTGCCCCATCATCCCGCGTGCGTCGCAGCGTGGACGGGTGACGGTGCGGTCTAAGGCTCTTGCGCGTAACGACCATGAGAGTGGCCGCCTTCTCCGCTCGGAGAAAATCACCTCTCAGAAGGAGCCCGTCGGGCTGCAAATTCGATCCGGTTCAAGCTGTCGCGTCGGCTTCCTAGTAGGCCAGCAACGGAAGTACGGAACGGTCCATTCAGGGTAATATTTCGGCTCGTTAGCCTGCCGCTGTCGCCTAGCTGATTCGAATGCCGCACATACCCGCGATGGTCGCTGCCGAGATCAAGGCGCTTATTGCGATGCCCGCGCCCCAAAGACGATTTGCAGCGAACCGATCGACGCCATGCGCGATCAGTACCATCCGTAATCCCGACGCAAGGTGACTTAGGACAAAAAACACGCCCAGGGCGTAGTGAGGCAAAAGGCGGATGTTCCATGCGTCGTGAATGAGCCCGCTCGGCGCGCCGATCGCGAAATTCCAATCTGTGGGTATGCCGAGAAACCTTCTTGCGTAGATGAAAACCGAGTTCATGTGCCCAAGGATATACACTGAGAGGTAGGCCCCCGAGGCGACCTGAAATGTCCGATGGAAGCCCTGCGGGGCGGCACTCCAATGCCATGCCAGAAACAGCCCGGTGCCAATCTGGAAAAGCATCGCCACGACCAACAGCGGTTCACCCACGCCAGAGCGGTAGACAACGCGGCCGATCTTCATGACGGCCGCATGTGCGTCGGGGCCGATCAAGCCAAACAGATGATTGGCTAGATGGAAAGCCACGTATAGGCACAAGACCCCCGCCGTTATTCCGTGGACAATGCGCCAGCGCCCCACGGTTGGCCCCCGTGCCGCGGCGCGATTGCCGGCGGTCTGTGGCCAAATCGCGATCGTAAGCCAAAGCGCGCACCACACGAGTTCGTCAGGGAATGGGCTATGAATCAGGACCTGAATGACGCCAAGAAAGACGAAAAGCGTTGGGGTCGCCACGCCGGCATAGGCGAGCCGCCGCCTCACGGGATCGGCGTCGGGCCGGCAAGCGAGCGTGAACGCGAGGAACGGCACGACGAACGCCATGGCCAGAATCAAAGTCGCGCCGGCAATTGCGAATGGCGAGGGCGTTGCGGCCTGCGTGACGACGGCGGCATGAAAGGCCCGGAGTAGAAAAGGGTAGCAAACGGCCGCCGCTGCGGGAGTCAGCGCCAAATAGTCGAGGCGTGGCCCGAACGCGGCGCTTCGGTCCGGCGGCTGAGCAAACGCCATCTTGAGTCTCCTGAATATCAAGCGCGCGATGCGGCCGAACCGCCCGAAGGCTTGCAAAGTGCAAGCCCCCCCACCATCGGCGTTATGAAGAATGATCCCAGCCCAGGTTCCAAGCGTATCGCTCTCGGGAGAATCGCTAGGGCGGCTGTGAATACCACGCTCCGCGCGGGTTCGCGACGGACTGCCGCAGACCAACACCGGCTACATTTCGACTCTCAACCACGGAGCCGCCGCCTTCACGCCGCTGTGCGCCTGCCCAATCTCGAACGGACCGTGACCGGATCCTCAGGTGCGTTCAAGACCGACGTCGTGAACAGGACAGCGGCAGCGAGGATCCAATAATACCAGGCGTCGATCCCATCGAATTTGCAGGCAAAGGGTGCGATGACAAACACCACCCCGACTGCGCGATCCACCCAAAGGTGCAGCCAGTAGGGAATGATGCGGACGAACCCGGTGGGATGGTCGGTCAGGCCGGCCAAGAGCAGCGCGGCCACACCGACGACAGCCGAAAGCCACATTGCGAGCGGTCCGCTCTGGCCGAGGCTCAGCACGAACGGCATTGCAATTAGGACGATCGCGACGGGATAATCGATGAGGTAGGCGTGGATAGACTTGGTGATGAAGCGGAAGACATCGGTGTCTCCTACGTGTTTCGTTGCTACAGTGGGTCCTTGCGACGCGGAGAGTGCATCGACCCAAGCGGACGACTCCGCGGTCCTATGCTGGCGAGCACTCGCTAAACCAGTCACGGGACAGCTCAGCTGAGGAACGGTAAGCCAGCACGCCAACCATTAGAAATGCCGGGTCGTTTTCGTTTCCATTCCACTCGCCTGGTGCAATAGAAGCGGGTTAGTCGGCAGAAGTGAACGCATCCGCTCCTCGCATGCGCTGAAAAGTTGCAGCTCGTCGCCGATGAGCGCCGCCGCCTGTCACCCTGCCCCAGCCGCGGTTATCTGAGTCGGCTTGCCTTCGTTCTTTCCTTCCGCGAGGTTGCGCACCACCACATAGAAGATGGGTGTGAAGATCAGGCCGAACAGCGTAACACCGAGCATACCGAAAAAGACCGCAACCCCGACCGCCTGGCGCATCTCCGAGCCGGAACCGGTCGACACCACGAGCGGCAGCACGCCTAGGATGAAGGCGAACGAGGTCATCAGGATCGGCCGCAGGCGGAGCCGGCAGGCCTCGATCACCGCCTCCAGCCGCGGCCTGCCCTCGAGCTCGATATCACGCGCGAACTCGACGATCAGGATCGCGTTCTTGGCGGCTAGGCCCACCAGCACCACAAAGCCGATCTGTGTCAGGATGTTGACGTCCTGGCCCAGGATACGCACACCGATCGTCGCGGCAAACAGGCACATCGGCACGATCAGGATCACCGCAAACGGCAACGTCCAGCTGCCATATTGCGCGGCGAGCACGAGATAGACGAACAGCACGCAGATCGGGAACACATAGAGACCGGCATTGCCGCCCGTCACTTGTTGATAGGATAGATCGGTCCATTCGAGGGAAAAACCGCTCGGCAACGTTTCGTCGGCGACCTTCTGGATGGTGTCGAGCGCGGTCGTCGAGCTCACACCTGGCGCGGGCTCACCTTGTACCTCGGACGCCGAGTATAGATTGTACCGCGCGACACGGTCGGGCCCGGAAATGTCTTTGAAGTCCACGATGCTACCGAGCATCACCATGTCGCCGACAGCGTTGCGGGTGCGCAGCCGCGCAAGATCGCTGGTCTCCTTCCGGAATGGAAGGTCGGCCTGCGCCGTGACGTGGTAGGTCCGCCCGAACAGGTTAAAGTCGTTGACGTAGGTCGAGCCAAAGTACGTTTCAATCGTGTCGGTGATGCTGGCGATGGGCACGCCGAGCTTCTGCGCCTTTACGCGATCGACATCGACGAACAGCTGCGGCGTGTTCGCCGAATAAGGCGAGAACACGGAGGTCAGTTTTGGCGACTTCTGCGCGGCGCTGACGAGTTCGTTGGTCGCAGCCGCAAGCAGTTCGGGACCGCGCCCTTGTCGATCCTGGATGCGGATAGCGAAGCCGCCGCCGGTGCCAATGCCCGGCACCGCGGGCGGTGGAATGACGATGATGAAAGCGCCCTGGAGCGTCGACAGCCGCTTGCGCAGATCGGCCGTGATTGCAATCGCCGTCAGCCCTTTCTTCTGTCGTGCCTCCGGCTCGTCGAACACCGGGAACAACGCCGCGGCGTTGCCGGCCTGCGTGCGAGTTGCGCCGGAAAAGCCGCTGAACGCCGCGACACGGACGACACCCGGCGTATCCAGTGCAATCCGCTCGATCTCGCGCACTATCGCGGCGGTTCGCGCCAGCGACGCTGCGCCCGGCAACTGCACCGAGATGATGAGGTAACCGCGATCCTGCGCAGGGATGAAGCCCTGCGAGGTAGTCGCGAGCAACCAGCCGGCGCTGCCGATCAACGCGACATAGAGCAACAGCATCGGCGCGGAATGCCGGATGCCCAGGAATGCCACAGCCGCATAGCCATTCGACAGCCAATCGAACACACGGTTGAAGACACCAGTGAAGGCCGACCAGCCGCGCGCGATTAGGTTCCAACGCGCAGCCGACCGCTTCTCCTCATGCGGGACTAGGATCTGCGAGGCTAGCGCGGGTGAGAGCGTGAGGGAGCAGAAGCAGGAGATCGCGGTTGCGACCGCTATGGTGACAGCGAATTGCTGGAAGAACTGCCCGGAGATGCCACCGAGGAAAGCTGTCGGCACAAACACCGCGCAGAGCACCAGTGCGATCGAAACCAGTGCGCCGCCGACCTCCCCCATGGTCTTAAGCGCCGCATCGCGCCGGCTCATACCAGTCCGGAGATGTCGCTCGACATTCTCGACCACCACGATCGCGTCATCGACCACGATGCCAACGGCGAGTACAAGCCCGAACAGCGTCAGATTGTTGATTGAGAATCCGAGCGCGGCCATTACCGCGAAGGTACCTACTAGCGACACCGGGATCGCGATGATCGGGATGATCGCAGGTCGCCAGCCCTGCAGGAATACCAGCACCACGATGACGACGAGCGCCATCGCCTCGTAGACCGTCTTGATCAGCTCGTGGACCGACTGGGCAATGAATTCGGTGGGGTTGTAGCCGATATTGTAGTCGAGCCCCTTCGGGAATCTGTCCTTCAGCTTTACCATAGTCGTAGAGATTGCCTTCGCTGTGGCAAGCGCGTTCGATCCGGGCCGTTGGGTCACTACCATCGCAACCGCCGGCTTGCGCAGGATGCGGCTGCTGGTGGCATAGGAGAGCGCACCGAGTTCGACGCGGGCAACGTCGCGCAGCCGCACCGTGCGGCCGTCCGAGCCGGCCTTCACCACGATCTCCTCGAACTGCCTGACGTCCTTGAGGCGGCCGGTGAAGACGAGATTCGGCTGGAACGCGCGATCGGCGATCGGCGGCTCCGCGATCTGGCCGCCAGCGATCTGCAGGTTCTGCGCCCGAATCGCCGCCATTACTTCGGTCGAGGTCAGGCCGAGATTGGCGATCCTCTCCGAGTCGAGCCACAGCCGCATCGAGTAGTCGCGTGCACCGAACATCTGAATGTCACCGACGCCGTCGAGCCGCAACAGCTGGTCGCGGACCTGCAGCAGCGTGTAATTTGAGATGTAGAGTTGGTCGAAACTCTCGTCGGGGGACAGCATGAACACGACCATCAGGATGTCGGGCGAGTTCTTGCGGGTGACGACGCCGTTGCGCTGAACCTCTTCAGGCAAACGCGGCTGCGCGATCGCGACGCGGTTCTGCACCAGCACCTGGGCCTTGTCGAGATCGGTGCCGAGCTTGAAGGTGACGGTGATGGTGAGCTGGCCGTTCGAGGTCGCCTGGCTGTAGAGATAGAGCATGTCCTCGACCCCGTTGATCTCCTGCTCGATTGGAGCAGCAACGGTGTCGGAAACGGTCTGCGCCGAGGCGCCAGGATATTGCGTGGTCACAGTGACGGTCGGTGGCACTGCCTGCGGATATTCCGACACCGGCAGCGTCTGATAGGCGATCGTGCCGACGATCAGAAGCACGATCGACAGCACCATCGCGAGGATAGGCTGGTTGATGGAAAGTCTTCCGAGATTCATGGCGTGGCACCTGGCGGAGTCTTGTCGGCCCCCAGCGTTTGCGACATGATTGGCGTCACCTTGGCGCCGACGCGGGCGCGCTGAATGCCGTTGATGATGACGTGGTCCTCCGGGCTCAGGCCCTCGCGAATCACCCGCAGGCCGTCATCTAGAGGCCCGAGCACCACTGGCCTTGCCTCCACCCTATTGTCGTCCTTGACCACGAACACGATCTTCCGCGACTGGTCGGTTGCGACCGCGACGTCCGGAATCAGCAGCGCCTCATAGGGCGCGCTGCCGATCAGGCGAACGCGGCCGAACTGGCCGGGTAGGATCGAGAGATCTTTGTTGGGGATGATGGCGCGGCTGCGCAGCGTCGCGGTGGAAACGTCGAGCCGGTTGTCCAGGAAGTCCATCTTGCCCTCATGTGAGGGTTTCGTTTCGCCGGTCAACGACACCTGCACCGGGTTCGCGGTGTCGCGCGAACTCGGCCGCCTGCCTTGAAACCACAGCTTGCTGTTTCGTTGATAGGTCGGCTCGTCGACATCGAAATAGATGTAGATCGGATCGAGCGACACGATCGAGGTCAGCAGGGTCGCGCCGTTTTCGCTCCCCTGCACCAGATTGCCCGGGGTCACTAGATGACGGCTGACGCGGCCGGTGATCGGCGCCAGCACATGGGTGAATTCGACGTTGAGCTGGGCGGCCTTCAATGTACCCTCGGCCTGCGTCTCAGCCGCATGAGCCGCCTGCAACGCCTGACGACGCTGGTCGACGACCTGCTGCGAGACCGCGCTAGTTTGAACCAGGGTCAGGCCACGGTCGAGTTCACGCTTCGCAAGCTCTTCCTTGGCCCGCGCGTCGTCGAGTTGACCCTGGGCTTGCAACGCGACCGCCTCAAACGGGCGTGGATCGATGATGTAAAGCAGATCGCCTGCATGAACGATCGCACCATCCGTGAACGCGACCCTGTCGATGAAGCCGCCGACGCGAGCGCGGACCTGAACTTCCTCGATCGCCTCGAACCGGCCGGTGAACTCATCCCAGTCGGTGACTGTTCGTTTCACCGGTTGCGCAACTGTCACCGACGGTGGCGGAGGCGCGGCCGCCTGCGATTGCGCCTTGTCTTGGCAGCCAACGAGCGCCAACGCAAGCAGCAGAACGATCGGCGCGCCGCTGCACCGAAGGCGACGAAACGAACTACACGCGGGAGGCTCCGCCGCCCCTAAGGACGGAGGTCGCAGTGTCAGCGCGCCCATGGAGCGAGGATTTCGAATACATCGTTGTTTAGCACGTCCATCCACTCTCAAAGATTCCCATGTTGGTCCGCGTGCCGACCGCGAAAACGCAAATATCCCTCGACGATACTTTGGAGAGTGACGTTGCAATGTCTGTGACTGAAATCACCTCTTGCTATGGAGTCGATAGACGGTCGTTATCGCCGCTCGACCCGCGAGCACGACGCCTAGGGAGGGACCTCAGAAGCCGCACCGCACTCAAGGGCGCCGCGTTACTCTGCAGAGGCTTCTAGGCCGCGTGCAGTCACCGGCTATCGATGCCGCCGCGAAGTCGCGTCAAGGGCTCCGAGCAAAGCTCGTACGACGGGCTTCGTTGCGTCCTCATGGGACTTAACTGGCGCAACGATCACTGAAGAAGTCACGCATCGGTTGAGGACCGAGTGTGGAAAGCGGTGTGCTCGTCCACGCTCTGGGACTTCGGCTGACTGGAACTTAATGCATTCTTCGTGACCGGACGGACCGTAGGCCCGCCACACGCATTGATGGAGTTGTTCACCCGGACGACGATACGCTCTACGGAGCATTCCTGGCGATTATGGAAATGATAACTTTACCTGAAGGGCCTTCGGACTTACCTGCTGAACGTGCTCGCTTGCGTGGACGCAAGGCTGGGATCTCCCACCACAGCTAACATCTATTTCCTGCTGTCACTGGCGGACAAGCTCGTCGAAGTCGATGGATCAATCATTCGAAGGATCGGGACCTAATCGTGACCAAGATTCGCGAAGTTGTTGTCGCAACCGACCCCACCAATCATGGCGCGCTGATTTGCCATGTCGGCGAATCTCGGTTTGCTGTCGGCGGCCCAGATGGCATCGGCCACAATTCTTCTGGACCCAATCCTTACGACCTTCTCAGCGCGTCTCTTGCCGCATGCAGTGCTATGAGCGTTCGTTTCCAGGCTCAGCGCCAGAAACTACCGCTGGAGCGCGTGAAAGTGGGCGTCAGCTTTCATCACGGCTCCCGAGGCGAAAAGGATTCGTTCGAGCGCACCGTGGTGCTTGAAGGAGACCTCGACGCCCAGCAGCGCACATTCTTGATGGAAGCCGCAAACCTGTGTCCCGTAGGCCAAATTCTCGGTACTGGTGCAGATATCACCACACGTCTGGACGTTACAACCTCCGGCCACCAAGAAAGCCCTCAGGCCAGCTACGAGGATGACCTGGCTCTGCTCCCGATTCCGAATATTACTCCGGATTGACCGTCTGTCGTGCCGTCGATCACAGCACCGGGGCATCGCAGTCTATCATAGCCGCAGGGTCTTCAGTTCGCGACGCGCCATGCCCGGCGGGGTATTCGCTCGGCCGACGCGCTCTGTGCTTTCGCGTCCCTGGCATCGATTACATAGCCACCCGTCATTAGACCATCAATTTTCACGACCGTATTTTTGCTCGTCTGCAAGGGAACTTGAAAATGACGACACACCACACACAAGGAGACCGATGATGAAGGCAATTGTCGTAACGGACCAGGCGGCGGGAACTGCGGGTATGAGGCTCGTGGATCGGCCCCAGCCGCAAGCGGCGATCAACGACGTCGTCGTTCAAGTTCATGCGTCGGGATTCGTCCCGACTGAGCTGGAGTGGCCCTCTACATGGACCGACCGCCTCGATCGTGACCGAACACCGTCGATTCCCGGACACGAGCTGGCCGGAGTGGTCGCCGCCCTCGGCTATGGCACAACGGGGTTGTCGGTTGGACAGCGGGTGTTCGGCCTCGCCGACTGGTATCGCGACGGCACCCTGGCGGAGTATATAGCAATGGAGGCGCGCAACCTCGCCCCGCTCCCGGGTGACGTCGACTTCATAGTGGGCGCGAGTCTGCCAATTTCGGGCCTCACGGCGTGGCAGGGGCTATTTGTGCACGGCCGCCTTCAGGCAGGGCAGAGCGTTCTCGTGCACGGCGCGGCCGGCGCAGTCGGATCAATCGTGACACAGCTCGCACGAGAGGCCGGCGCTTACGTCATCGGCACCGGGCGTGGCGCCCATCGTCAGAAGGCGCTCGACTTCGGCGCGAAGGAGTTCGTTAGCCTTGACAATGACGTCCTGGAAGACGTCGGCGGAGTCGATCTGGTGTTCGACGTAATCGGCGGCGACATCGGGAAGCGTTCCGCCCGCCTCATCCGCGCCGGAGGAACGCTGGTGTCCATCGTCGGGCCGAGCGAGGCGCGCGCTGCCGGCGCCTTGGCGGTCGACTTCGTCGTCGAATCCGATCGTGCCCAATTGACTGAAATCGTCCAGCGGGTGCGGGACGGGCGACTGCGGACGAACATCGGCACCGTCTCGATCCTCGATGACGCCGTCGCCGCTTTCAATCCGACCGAGCGCATCGACGGGAAGACGATCATCCGCACTCGTCCCTGAACGACGTGCGCCTTCGATGCACGTGGCCGGGCGCGTCCTATCGGAAGAGCTGGAGCAACGTGGGAAACTACCGAGCGGGCTCCGTAGCATTTCCAGTAAAAGGAGCAAAAGCCCTCATTATCGCAGCCTACTCCCTCACGCAGAACAACAACTTGACCAACGGAATCACTATGACCAGCAGAAGAACTATGACCAATGAGGTCATCGAATGCATCCTGAGCCGCCGGGCCACGAAGTACTACGACCCTACCGCCACGTTGAGCGACGACCAAATCCGCGAGTTGGTTCGAATCGGGACCACCGCGCCGACGTCCTTTCACTTGCAGAACTGGCGCTTCATCGCGGTGCGCACGCCGGAAGCCAAGGCTCGCCTCAGTCCGATCGCTTGGAGCCAGCCCGCGATCACCGAGGCGGCCGTTACTTTCATCATCTGCGGCCAGTTGGCCGACTCCAGCGTAGTACCCGACCGTCTGGCACCGCTGGTGAAAGAGGGCATCATGCCGGCAAAGATGGTGCCGGAATGGGAGATCCCCGCACGGGACCTGTACATGGAATACCCGCAGCGCCAGCGCGACGAAGCCGTACGCACCGGCACCTTCGGCGCGGCGGCGATGATTTATGCGGCCCGCTCGCTAGGCCTGGGCTCGACCCCGATGATCGGTTTCGATGCTGAAGCAGTGCACCGCGAGTTCGCGCTTACGAAGGACGAAGTACCGGTCATGCTGTTGTCCGTAGGGGCGGAGCGTCCGGGAAACTGGCCACAGAAGCCGCGACGGCCTGTGGCTGAAGTGTTGAATCTGGTCTGATTATTAGTGAAGCCAACAAAATACAGAGAACATGATGCCCAGGATTGCCGCTCTAAAGCCGGAACAAGTGCCACCCGAGTCGAAGCCGACCCTTGACATGTTCACCAAGAACATCGGGTTCACGCCGAACATGATGGCGACTTTCGCGGCAAGCCCGATCGCGTTCAACGCATGGGCCGCCCTGCTCGGCGCCTTGAGCAAGTCGCTCGACGTGAAGACGCGTGACAGCATCGGTCTCGCTGTGTCCGAAGTGAATGGCTGCGACTATTGCCTGACGGTTCATAGTTTTACGGCCGATCATATGGCCAAGCTGCCGGCCAATGAAATAATTCTTGCTCGGATAGGTCACGCCAGCGACCCGAGGCGGGACGCCGGGATCCAGTTCGCGCGCAGAGTCGCCGAGACCCGCGGTAAGATCAGCGACGCCGATCTGAAGACCGTCCGCGATGCCGGCTACACGGATGCGAACGTCATTGAGATCGTCGCGCTCGTGGCCATGTACTCCCTGACGAACTTTTTCAACAATGTGTTCGATCCCGAAAAGGACTTTCCCGCCGTTGCGCCGGCTGGCTCGGTCTAAACTCCATCCGGTCGTATCGAACACCTCCGAGAGTGCACGGAGCGTTCATGTGATGCGAGCGCAAAACCACTGCCCGGATGCGCCCAGGAAAAATGGTGGGAGCGCCTCCGGACGTTTTGATACGTGCCGACGAGGAGTTTACAAAAAGCCAGAACGGCGATTGTCACTATGAGGGACAGCGTGGCAAGTGCGAAGGAACAGAGGATCGACGCGATACCGAGAAGAGGCCGGGCTCGCTCATAGGATCGGAATTGTTATCAGCTCGAAGTCATAGCTAAACGGCAAACTGGCACTCGCGACATGAAGCGAAGAAACGATACCGGAATCGGAGAAGACCGTTGATGTGAAACAGTACGTCGCATCCGCCTCCCTCATAGGCAATATCTTAGGCCGAGCAAGATGATGAGCCTACCCATGGAGCAACCTACTAATCGGTAGTCCTCGATGACATCGTTTCGCCTCGCATCAGGTAGCACTCACCGTCCTTGTTATCTCGTCAAATGCAGCAAATCTACGCTCCTCGTGTAACCACGGGCTCGGCAATCTCTTCACATCACCGGATAGTTCGGCGACAACGTCTCGGGCGAGCGCCCTTTTCGACAGGGTTGATGCTCTTGCTTGGCGCGAAGCCTATTTTTTGTTTTCGGTGAGAAGGCCGACGGCCGTCGTGATAAAACTTGAGGCCCAGGTCATCCCAATAGAGTCTTGGTTGGCGAAGCTAGTAGCTTGTTTGACGAACGTCGTCAGCGAGCTCGCTATCGGTATCAAGGACGGACACAGCAGCTTTGCCGAGTGTGTCTTGCCGCGTTCCGGCTGACCGAACGGTCAGCGCCCAGCGGTTCCGACCAGGCCGCGGCGCGAGCCCCATGCCTGCGGCTCGGGCCGCTCCACAATCCTCATCCCGGCAGTTCCTGTAACCTACTCCGTTACGACGGTCGCCTTCATAAGAATTGCGACCCAGGCGCATAGGCATCCGGACGCGTCACACGATCGGACACGGAAGCTTCCTCATGACGGTTAGGTCGAGCGCCGCGAGCGCTTTCTCTCTCGCTAGTGTCGCCCGGTCCCCAGCGAGGAATGCGGTAACTGCACGGGAAGGAATTGCACGGTTTTCAGCCCGATCCTGCCCAGTACAGCCGATAGATACGGCGTGAGAAAATCGGGCTGGTTGGCTTTCTGGCCAGTAAAGACTCAACCGGAAGCGATGCCGACAAACACCCGACGGTCCCCGAGCAATCCCACCTTCCCTGCCGGGGTCTACAGGAACGTGCGCCCCGCGCGCAGGATTTGGTCGATCCACGCCTCGAGCACCGAGGGAACGGTCAGGTTGTGCATCGGAGCTCCGATAACGATGACGTCGGCCGCCTCGACTTCCGAATAAGTGCTTCGGTAAGATCCAGCGCGCTGCTTGGCGGAGCCGCCAACGTGGCCGGCGACGACAGGGCGGTGGCGTAGTCGGGCGAGGCATGCGACAGGGGACAACTGCCCAGATCTCGCCGGCTGATGCGCGCAGCAGGGCACCCTCAAGGAGCTTTTTCAGATCGCCGCCGAAAGCTGCCGGCTGTGCGATTCTGAACGCGGGCTACAATCAATATGGAGGATCTTCATGCGAGCGATCCGCATGACGCTACGAAACCCACGCTGTCAACCAGCGCTTGAAGTTCGTACAAGCGTCGCGCACTTGAATTCGTCGGCTCGGATGGACCGGTAACGTGTTGACGATTTCATTTGTCTAGCACTCGATGGAGTTGACGGTATTTGTCCTTCCGGGTCGGCTTGAGCTTCCTTGAGGAATCTGCCAGATCGATACCCGTTGATCCCAGCGCGGGACGAAGTTTTCCAATAGCGGGCATGTATAGTTTCCAAAGCAGCGGGGAATACTGCTGCGGGGGTGGTTGTGTCCAAAAAAGTCGCCAGAATCTGCAAGCCGGTCGTGACTAATCGCCAGCTGCTTGATTCGACAGAATAGGCAGAAGCATGCCGCGCCGAGCCGGTGCAAAAATGCATCCCGCGACGCCTCAACCTGAACGGGCGGGCTGTTGTCGCGCTCGGCGCGCCACCAAGATATACGTGAGTGGAAGCCAGTCGACTTGCGACACCGCGGACATGTTGTTCGGAGCGCCCCGAACTGCCGGAATGGGTCAGAGGCAAATATCAGCGAATCGTCGCGTCATGATTTAAAAGGATGATCGTTCGGCGGCGGTCTTTCCGTAGTCTGATCCGGTTTGGTGGATCGCTTACTTAGGCCTTTCCCGCCCACCAGAAGAGTGCCCCAACCGATCTTCATCTCGGCGGACGTCATTGCCGCTGTGGTCTTCGTCCGTAACTCCGTCTCCCTGCCTGCGGGGCTAGCGCCAGTCCGAAAGTCTCGAGCTTCAGGGTAGATCGACCGACTTACCCGAAACGGAAAATCGAACGTTTAGCATCTAGCGGCCCGCCTAATTGGGCGCGCCGTCTCCACGCTACCACAAGAGGCGTCGGCTACGTCCGGGCGAATAGAACATGATAATACATGACCCACGGTTTGCCGCACCTGCCGACCGGGTGATGAGCATGGCCGCGCGCCAGTCTTGTTCGCCGACCTGCCGGACGATCGTCTGCTCCGAGAGTCGAATGCACTCGGCGCCGATTCTTACAAATCGTCCCCAGAACCGGTCAGCTCAGGGTCCGCTGCGGCTATGCTGCGCCGTGGCGCGTTACTGGAGCTGATCACATCCGGTCGGGATTACCTTCGGAAACGAAGAATTCAGCGGCAGTGAGACAAATGGCGGTCCGGGGGGGCACGATTGTCTGGTGATGCAGCTAGCAGAGTGAGGCTCACTCAGAGAACGTAATGAAGTCCCTCGTCGTAGCGTTCGGAGAAATGCCAAGCCTTCGGCGTAACCCTCAACAGCGGCACAAAAGCGGAAAACGCGGGAGATGGCCGAAGGGCCGAGTGCGACGCAACGTCCGGGTCTGCTCGGATCGAGTGGTGGGTCGGGGACTTAGCTCCGTGCTACCGCTAGACCTGGGTATGAAAGAACAGCTTCATTGTTAACCGCGTCACCGCAATGTGCAGAGTTAAAATGGGGGCCCGATCGCGGCAATGGAAGTATTTGCAGACGCAGTCGTTGAGAGCCCTCATTCAGGCATCATGCGGCGCGGCGGCAATAATGATCGTCTATCGACTCTATGGCCAGAGGTGATTTCCCTCGCCGGCCTTGCCACGTCATTCTTGCCGGGGGGTAGAACGAACAGGAGCTACTCATGAAGATTCAAGCCCGCAGCCTCGCGATTGCCCTCGCGATTGCTGTACCTCTTGCAGTGACCGCGACCGCCCAGTCGTCTGCTGCGCCGATTAATGGTACGTCGATTAGAGCGCCGGGACCGGCCCTGACGATGGACGTGCGCTATCAGGCGCGGCGGGGTCATCCTGATCCTTCGTACTCGGCCTATCCCACCGATGATGCGAACTGGGGTTATCCCGCCTATAGTTCGTATTGGGGCGATCCAATCTATAATTCATACTATCGAGCCTACGGCTATGGATCTTACAGGTCAGGTTGTGCGCCCGGACCGCGCGTCGGCGCCTTTGCGACAGCCCCCTGGGCCAACTTGCCCACGTGTCCGCCGTATTGACAAAGTCCTCTGCGCTCCCGAGGGTTTGCGCCTGCATGTAGGAAGTCGGCGCCGACCTCCGGACGATCCACGATCAGATCACCGCCGTCGATGACACCCCAAGGATTGACGATGATATTGGAGCTATCCGATCATTACTGTCCGAGCTTCTCTTAGGGTCCGGCTGGCCACGCTCGTCGTGACCCCAAAGCTTGGCGGCGTGCGGCTCCTCACGCCGCCGCTGCCAACATGTATTTGAAAAACGTTGGCGTCCCTCGGTCATGCGTACGGCACTTCTGGATGTTGGTGGTGTCAAACGGGTCGGTCGACGCGCGGCCGGGGTCGTCAAGTCTTCCGGGCCAACCGATGCTCTCGCGCGAGATCATCTATCAACAAATCTGGGTGACGCGAGATTGCGCTTTTGACGCACTTCCGGCTTTGAGCGGCGCAGATCTGGCTCCAATTAGCCTCAGGTGCCGAGGATGTTCAATCACGTAGAGTGGACATGATGACGGGTCGGCGGATGAGCCGGGCTTGTTGGGGGGCCGGGTGAGTGGCCTAGTTGTCCATAATGATATGGGCGAGACCTTCACGTGAGCATCAATCGCTTTTAATAACGTCCAAGAACTCGACTGCCAGGTGCGTCGGCGGCATGCGGTAACGAACTCTGCGGTGATATCGAGCGCAGCAAACAACGCGCGCCATAACGTACGGCGTTGCGTTCCAGATGACTAACTAGGAAGGCGACTGCCATCCCTCTATGATCGTTCAGCATTCCCCCTGAGGATGCGATGGCGTGAGTGCATCCGCCCGTCAACGCACCGATCTTCATGAAGTCAGGCAAGACCTTCCGGCCGAGGCCTGCGGCTAACGAATCCGGTAATCAGGTCCGAGGATGGCGTTCACGGCGCCAGCGTGAGAGGCTCGCGGCGTCGCGAACATCGCGATAGTCCGGCTTCCGGGCAACTCGTGTTCCAGCGCCTGGTGCGTCTGAGCCTGGATCGAGACACTCCGCTCCGAATGGCTGCTTCGGTGAATTGAGGGCATCTGGCAAGCCAATATCGAATCTAGTTGAATTCCATGGGTCTAGACGCCTCCCGAGCCGCCCGCTTTCGTGTCGGCCGGCATGGCGATTATTGCGGCTGTAAAAGCTCCGCAGATCGAGGTTGCGGCGGCTACGGCGAGACCGACCTCGTAGCCGGACTCGAAAGACGCGGCACCGGCGGCTAGTGCTGCACCGGCAAGCTGCGCAACCCGGCTTGCGGCATTGTTGATGCCGGAGGCGAGCCCTTCATCCGTCTGGTCAACGCTCGACATGACGGATGCGGTGAGCGGTGTCACGAGCACCGCGAAGGAAAGGCCAAGCAGCGTCATGGGTACGATCACGCCGAGCATCAAAGATTCTTTATGACCGAGCGCCAACCAGACATAGGCGAGCGCGGCACCTGCCGGTCCTGCGATAAGCATGGTCCGCGTGCCAATCTTGTCGGCCAACCCGCCGAAGACACTCGACAAGAGCCCCAAGCCGAGCGTGAAAGGCAGGAATGCCAAGCCGGCATCGGTCGACGACAGGGCGCGGCGGTCGACGAGGTCAAAAGGTAGAAGGAAGAACACGATCGAAATCCCCGTATAGATCATCAGGGTCGCAACGTTCAGCCCGAGAAAAGTGCGGTTCTCCACCAGGCGGGGTGGCGTCATCGGATGTTCGCTTCTGCGCTCCCAGAAGGCGTAGACGGCGAACCCGAGAATGCCGAACCCGGCGACTAACGTGAGCACCGTCACCGATTGGGCTGGTGCGTTCGCTGCGGCCCGAGTTTGACTTGGTCCGATCTGGCTCAGCGCCCAGGTGAGCGTCCCGAGCGCTAAAGCAAGGATCGCGGCGCCAATCCCGTCGAACCGGCGCTGGATGAGGTCATCTCTGCCTGCAAAGACCAGCAGAACTCCCACTGCTACGAGCGCGAGCGGCGGGTTGATCCAGAACACGGATGGCCAGCCAAAAGTCTCGGTCAGCCAGCCGCCCAGGACGGGACCTCCGGCGGTGGTGAGAGCAGATGCCGCTGCCCATACGCCGATCGCCCGGTTCCGCTCCGCGCGCGGATAGGTTGCTCCAACCAGGGCGAGACTTGCAGGTGTAACAATCGCTGCGGCCGCTCCCTGCACCACCCGGGCAGTGATCAGCCAAGCGGGCGAAGGCGCCAACGCGCAAGCCGCGGACGCCAGACCGAACAGGACGCAACCGACGACGAGCATGCGCGCCTTGCCATAAACATCAGCGAGCGCTCCGCCGATCAATATCAAGGAGGCGAGCGCCAGCATATACCCGTTGAGAACCCATTGGACCGAGGCGAGGTCAGCACCGAAATCGGCGCGCAATATCGGCAGCACGACGGGCAGCGCTGTCCCATCGATGAACGCCATCGACGACGCGAGCACACAGGCCGTGAGCACCATGCGTCGGCACCGAGCCTGCGCTTTCCGCCTGAGCTCTCGAGGGCAGGGGTCTGGATCGGTAACGCCGCAGCTGCGGCACTCTACATGTTTTTGCGCCATTCATCCGCCTTCCCCATAGTTTGCCACTGCTCCTCACTAGTTTTGCCGAAGGCTTGAGGTCGCGGGCCAGACCCAGACGGCCGAATAGACGGAGTCACGATCCGGCTCTGGGGATTGAGAACAAAGCTGGTTGCCTGGAGATAGACGGATCGTCATTGGCGATTTACCGATATTGCTTCGATTTACCCCCGGCCGCATTGTCCACCGTCGCAAAAAGCTGCAGGCGGTTACACAGGATGGCGCCGACCCGTCCGCCTGACCGCTAAGCAAATGGATTCCGCCGCCACAGGCGCATGCAAAACCATGAGAGACGTCGCTGGTCTGCAGCCGCAATATTGCACTCCCTCACTCCGGTATCTGGCGATCAATGCGCCGGATGATCCTCCACCGCCTCTGCCACAAATGCGGTCTCACACGATGGCGGTCGCCCAGCGGTGAGGGAAATCATCTCGCGGCATAGAGTTGATAGACCATGGTTATTGCGGTTCTGAGGGCAGCGTGCTGCAGTAGCGGGCTGCGCAATTCGCCTCGACCTAGAATGGATTGAGGAACGGCACCGTGCCATTCCCAGTTTCCATGCTATACGCTCTGCAATTGGCAATGTTGGTCCAGCGTTAGCATTGCAGCTGGG